>CAMPIC010000378.1 GCA_946886185.1 uncultured bacterium | reverse complement strand
TCTCCGGAGGACACACACCGGCGAATCCGCGGGGGCGTGGGCGCTCCGCGATCGATGTCTCCGCACCAGAGCGGAGCGAGCGCGCCGGGTTCGAAGTTGAGTTCCGGCAGCGGCTCGAGGAGCTCCAGGCTCGCTATCCGCATGTTTCCGAGATCGACGCGCAGCCGAGAAGGGGCGCGCGATGAGCTGCCTGCGCGCGCGCAACGCGATCGTCTCCGTGCTCGTGACGGCGCTGCTCTCGGGGTGGTCTGCCCTTGCGAACGCGGGGCCGACCGTGACCGTCTCCCTGGAAGACGCGTCGCAAAAGGATCTCTCGACGGGACTGCAAATCCTCGTCCTGATCACGATCCTGTCGCTGGCGCCGGCCATCCTTCTGATGGTGACCTCGTTCGCGCGCATCGTGATCGTGCTCTCGTTCCTCCGCCAGGCGATGGCGACCAACCAGGTTCCGCCCAACCAGGTTCTGCTCTCGCTGGCGCTGTTCCTGACGCTCTTCATCATGGGCCCGACGTTCCAGGAGGTGCACACCACCGCGCTGCGTCCGTATTTGGATGGCCAGATGACGAGCCAGGTCGCGCTGGAGACCGCCACGGGACCGATCCGCGAGTTCATGCTCGGCCAGACCCGCGAGAAAGACCTGGCTCTGTTCGTCCAGCTCTCCGGATCGCAGCGGCCCGACACGCCGCAGGATGTGCCGCTCACTGTCCTGATTCCCTCGTTCATGATTTCCGAGCTCAAGACGGCGTTCCAGATCGGCTTCACCCTGTACCTGCCGTTTCTGATCATCGATCTGGTCATCGCCTCCGTGCTGATGTCGATGGGAATGCTGATGCTGCCGCCCGCCATGATCTCGCTCCCGTTCAAGATCCTCCTCTTCGTGCTGGTGGATGGATGGAACCTGGTCACGCGGTCGCTGGTCATGAGCTTTCAGTAGGACGAGACGCCCCATGAGCACCAATGAAGCCATTTCGCTCTTCCAGAACGCGCTGCTCCTCGCGCTGATGCTGGCCGCTCCGATGCTGCTCTTCGGGCTCGTGGCGGGGCTGGCGATCTCGATTTTCCAGGCCGTGACGCAGATTCAGGAGATGACTCTGTCCTTCGTTCCCAAGGTGCTCGCGGTGGTGTTGTCGCTCTTCCTGTTTCTGCCGTGGATGCTCGGGAAGTTGATCCAGTACACCACCCACATCATCAATTTATCCGGCCAACTGCGGTAATGGAGGTCGGAAGCTGTTCGGCGTCGATCAAGTCAGCACGTTTCTGCTGGTGACGGTGCGCTGCCTGAGTTTTTTCGCAATCGGGCCGCTCTTCACGCACCAGAAGGTTCCGCCGCAAATCCAGGCACTTGCCGCGGTCGCGACATCCCTCGCGCTCTTTCCGACCGTGGATGCCAGCGCATGGATCCTGGAAACCACTCTCTTCGGCTTCGCGCTCGCGATCGGGCGTGAAGTGCTTCTGGGCGCGCTCCTGGGAGCGACCGCGAGCGCGCTCTTTGCCGGCATTCAGTTCGCGGGCCATCTCGTGGGAGTGCAGATCGGCTTTTCCATCGCCGAAGTGTTCGATCCCCAGAGCTCCCAGCAGGCGCCTCTGATCGGACGGATGCAGGAGCTGTTCGCAGTCCTGCTCTTCCTCATTCTGGACGGTCACCACATCCTGCTGTCCGCGCTCGGTGTCAGCCTGCAGAAGGTCCCTCCGGGAGCGTTTCCCGCGCCTTCCGCGTTGCTCGCTTCGGTGACGATGATCGGCAGCTCCGTCTTCCTGCTGGCCATCCAAGTCGGCGGGCCGGTCGTGGCTGCCTTGTTTCTGACCGATACCGCCCTGGGATTTGTCGCCCGCGCGGTTCCCCAGATGAACATCTTCCTGGTCGGGATGCCGGTGAAGATCGCGGGCGGATTGGTTCTCCTCGCCGTGACCGCGCCGCTTTTCGCGGCCGCGCTCGAACCGTACACGCGCGCCTTGGAGGGGCAAATCCTCGCGATCATGGCTGGCATGTAGCTTGCAAGTTGCAACGCTTTCGACCCATCCAGTGATCGCGATGTGCTGGGCCAGGAGGGCCGGTGGCGAAAGAGTCGTTCGGCGATCGCACGCATGGCGCGACTCCGCGCCGCCGCGAGGAAGCCAGGCGTCAAGGACAGGTTGCGCGCAGTCCCGAGCTGGGAAGCGCGCTGGTCCTGCTCGCTGCCATGGTCGCTCTGGTGGGGCTCGGTCCGGCTTTGCTCCTCCGTCTCGCTCAGATCCAGCGCGCGCTCCTCTCCGGCACGTGGATCCGGATCGAAAGCGTGGAGTCGGTCGTCTTCACATTCCAGAAGCTGAGCGCTGAGTCACTCCTCGCGATGGCGCCGCTCGTCCTCGTGCTCCTCGCCGCGGGAATCGTTTCCAATGTCGCACAGGTCGGATTCCTGTTCACCACGCAGCCGCTCGCGCCGAAGTGGAGCGTGCTCGATCCGATCCAGGGATTCGCGCGCAAGTTCGGTCGCAGGGGCGCGGTGGAGCTGCTCAAGACGATCTTGAAGCTCGTCATCATCGCCGGCGTGGCGTATCTGACTCTCTCGGCGAATCTCGAGGATCTGATCCCTTTGATCGGAGTCGACGGAGGGACGCTCCTTTCGCGCGTGGGGCATATCACGGTCCAACTGGGGACGCGCGTAGGACTCGCGCTCCTCGCTCTCGCCGCTTTCGACTACGGCTATCAGCGCTGGGAGCACGAGCAATCGATCCGGATGAGCCGCAAGGACATCGAGGAAGAGCAGCGGCAGATGGAGGGCGATCCGCACATCAAAGCGCGCGTGCGCGGGCTCCAGCGGCAGCTCAGCCGCAACCGGATGATCGCATCGGTCGCGAAAGCCGACGTCGTCATCACCAACCCTGTGCACGTAGCCGTGGCGCTCCAATACGACCGGGCCACCATGGCGGCGCCGATCGTGGTGGCGCGCGGACTGCGTAAGGTCGCCGAGCGGATCAAGGAAGAAGCGCGCAAGCACGACGTTCCGATCATGGAAGACCCGCCGTTGGCGCGTTTGCTCTACAAGGAATCGAAGCTCGGCGAGGCGGTCCCCGTCTCCGTCTACCGCGCGGTGGCGCAGGTTCTGGCGCACGTCTGGCGCTTGCGGGAAGCGCGCCGGGAAGCGGCGCGGAAATCCGCGCTCGCCGAAGGCGCAGCGCGGGGGAGGCGGTAGTCCATGGCAGGCGCGAAGGTCAGCCGTTGGCCCGATCTCGCCATGGGCATGGCGATCCTCATGCTCCTGGCGGTGATGATCGTTCCCGTCCCGCCCGTCATCCTCGATGTCTTCCTGGTGCTCAGCATCGCGATCTCGCTCGTGATGATCCTGGTCACGGTGTACGTCTCCGAGCCGATCCGGTTCAACGTCTTCCCCACCCTACTGCTGGTGGTGACGCTCTATCGCCTCGCGCTCAACGTCGCCACCACCCGCACCATCCTCCTCCAGGGATACGGCGGAAAGGTGATCGAGGCATTCGGGGACTTCGTGGTGGGGGGCAACTACGCGGTCGGACTGGTCGCCTTCTTCATCCTCATCGTGATCCAGTTCGTGGTCATCACCAAGGGCGCCGGGCGCATCGCGGAAGTGGCGGCGCGGTTCACCTTGGACGCGATGCCCGGCCGGCAGATGGCGATCGACGCCGACCTCAACGCCGGACTGATCGACGAAGAGGAAGCGAAACGGCGCCGCAAGGACGTGCAGCGGCAGGCGGACTTCTACGGCGCGATGGACGGAGCGGCCAAGTTCGTACGCGGCGATGCCATCGCGGCCATCGTGATCATCGTCATCAATATCCTGGGCGGGTTCGCGATCGGCGTCCTCCAGAATGGAATGGGACTGGGAGAAGCGCTCCGCACCTATACCCTCCTCACGATCGGCGACGGACTGGTGACCCAGATTCCCGCGCTCATCGTCTCGACCGCATCGGGAATCCTGGTCACGCGCTCGGAGAGCCAGAGCAGTCTCTCGCGCGAAATCGGATCGCAGCTGCTCGGCGAGCCGCGCGCCGCTCTCCTGGCCGGCGGCATCCTCACGCTGCTCGGCTTCGTGCCCGGTCTGCCGTTCGTTCCGTTCCTGCTTCTGGGAGTGCTCTCCGCCGGTCTCGGTTTGCGCTCCGGACGCCAGCAGCAGAAAGCAGCGCACGAGGCGGAGGAGGCGAGCCGCAAGAAGACGG
>CAMPIC010000377.1 GCA_946886185.1 uncultured bacterium | reverse complement strand
ATCTACTTCGACGCGCACCAGATCGAGCAGGTGCTCCTCAACCTCATCCAGAACGCGCGCGATGCCATGCCGGGCGGCGGGGAGCTCCGTATCGAGACAGGGCTGGTCAAACGGTTGCCGCATCGCAGGCGAGGAGCGGGTCGGCGCGCGAGCGACCGAGTCCGTCTGGTCGAAGATCCCCCTCGCGCGCGCTTCGTGCAGATCAAGCTCACCGATACCGGCAGCGGGATCAGCGACGAGATCCTCGCGCGCATCTGGAATCCGTTCTTTACGACGCGACCGCGGGGAACCGGTCTCGGTCTTCCGCTTTCGCAGTCGATCGTGCGCGAGCATGGCGGTTTCTTGACCTTGCGCTCCGTCGTGTCCAAGGGCACGACCGCGTTGCTCGATCTGCCTGTCGAGCGCCGTCAGGGAGAACGGCGAAGGAATGCCGACTGATCGTCGAGGAGACTTTGTTTCGTTCCACGCACTGCACGGAGGGAAAGTTGAGCACTGACAGAACGCCGGTCGAGACAGGATCCATCGCAGCTCCCGCTTCGCGGCCGCACGGAGGAAAGCCGGGCGACGATCGGACTTCCCCCGAGCTGGAATACACGCTCCTGGTCGTGGACGACGAAGAGTCGATCCGGGTGACTCTCGCGGAGGCGCTCAAGGATGACCGCACCAAAGTGCTCACCTCCTCCACCGGCAGAGCCGCTCTCGATCTGATCGAACGGGAGACAGTGGACCTCGTGCTCCTCGATCAGAATCTGAAGGAGTCGGGCGAGAACGGGATCGATGTCCTGCGTCAGATCAAGGAGGCGCGCCCTGAGACTCTCGTCATCATCATGACGGCGTACGGCAAGATCGAGACCGCGGTCGAGGCGACCAAGCTCGGCTGTTTCCAGTATCTCACCAAGCCGGTGGAGATCCCGCAGCTGCGCCTTCTCCTCAAGACCGCGCTGGGGACGATCCGGCTCCGCAAAGAAGTCGAGTTTCTCCGCTCCCGCACCGAGCGCGACATCGAGGGGATCCGCGTTTTCGGCGAGAGCCCGAAGATGCAGGATCTCCTCGACAAGGTGAAGAAGATCGCACAGAGCGGCACGTCCACCGTCCTGATCCGTGGCGAGACGGGAACCGGCAAAGAGCTCATCGCGCGGATGATCCACTTCTGGGGAGATCCCAAAGGGGCGTTCGTGGACATCAACTGCGCGGCCTTTCCGGACAATCTCCTGGAGAGCGAGCTCCTGGGACACGAGGCGGGAGCCTTCACGGATGCGCGCAGGTCCAAGCGCGGCCTTTTGGAGCTGGCGGATCGCGGAACGCTCTTTCTCGACGAAATCGCGGAGATGGCGCTGCCCCTTCAGGCGAAGCTCCTCCGCGTGCTGGAGAACAAGAACTTCCGGCGCGTCGGCGGCACCGTTCCCGTCAAAGTCCACACTCGCTTCGTGGCCGCGACGAACAAGGACCTGTTCCAGGAAGTGGGCAAGGGAACGTTCCGCGAGGATTTGTACTACCGGCTTTCCGTAATTCCGGTGCACGTGCCCTCGCTGCGCGAACGGCCCGAGGACATCACGCTGCTCGCCAAGCACTTCCTCGACAGCTTCAACCGCGAGCTGCACGGAAAGATGACCCGGATCTCTCCCAAGGCGATGGAGCTGCTCTGCAACTACCGCTGGCCCGGAAACGTGCGCGAGCTGAAGAACCTGATGGAGCGGATGGCGCTCCTCGGCAACGGTCCCGAGCTCCTGCCGTCCGACTTGCCGCCCAACATCGTTTCCGGAGACGCCCGTCCCGATGGGCGCAAGACCAGCGACGCGCTGCTTTTCACGACCGATCAAGTCCTGCCGCTCGCCGAAGTGGAGAAGGCTGCGATCGTGCACGCGCTCGAGCGGGTGGGGGGGAACAAGACGCGCGCGGCCGATCTCCTGGGGATCGCGAGGCAGACTCTCCGCACCAAGATCAAGGAGTACGGACTGGCGGGCGACACCAACGACGACTGACCGCACCCCGCGATCGCGCGCCGTTGTCATCAGCGCTCGGTTTTTTCTTCAATCGCGGTTGGGGCGCGTTAAGAGCTGGGCTGTCCTCAATCGGATGTTCTGACGGCCGAACCGGGCGTCACCTCTAGCGCAGATACTTCACCCAGAGATTCGTGCCCGGGCCGGGATTCCGCGACGCGAAAGCGATCGCCGTCCCATCGGGTGACCAGGCAGGGTAAAGCTCATCGAACGTGTCGGAAGTCATCCGGCTCGCGTCGCCTCCCGCCGCCGAGATCGACCAAATGTCGCGATCACCGCTCCTGTCCGAGAAGAACGCGATGCGTTCTCCATCGGGAGACCAGGTGGGACCGTAGTCGAACCCCACGTCTGTGGTCAGCTGGACGGGCACGCCGCCGGTCGACGGAATCACCCAGATGTCCGAGTTCCCCGATCGAGTGGACACGAATGCGATCTTGGAACCATCCGGAGACCATGCGGGGGCCGTGTTCACGGAAGGATGGTCGACCAACGCTTCCGGTGCTCCGCCGGATGAGGAGATTACATAGACCGAAAAGTGTAGCGGCGATGCCGAGGTCTGAAGCGAGTACGCGATGCGCGTGCCGTCGGGTGACCAAGCCGGAGCTCCGACATTCCGGCCCGCATCGTCGCTTACCAAGACATACGGCGACGAACTGTATGACGACCCAATCCTGGGTAGGTCGACTCCAAAGATCTTGTACGGGCCGCCGGAACCCCGAGACTCAAACGCGAGGGTAAAACCATCCGGAGACCAGCTGGGATCGAGCCCTCCATCGCCAGTCAGGCGTTGATAGTCTCCTCCCACCGCGGGCATGACATAGATTTCGGCGATGCCGGTCGCCCACGTTGCCTGAAACGCAAGCGTACGCCCATCGGGAGACCACGCCGGGTTGGCAGCGAAGGAGAACAATCCCCGCTCGTCGGTGAACTGCTGGAGCGCCACGGTCGTCGCCGTTGCAACATTGGATAAGCTCGAAGAGTTTTCGCTTTCATCCACTGCTTTCAACGCGAAGTAGTACGTCGCCTCGAGTTCGAGACCCTCGACCGCGATTCGGTCGGTTCCGCCGGCCGGAGCGGGCACCAGAGCCGTTTCGACGCGAGTCGCCACGTCCCAGGATTCTTCATTCAGAGGGGATAGCGAGTAGCGGAGGTCGTAGCGCGCCGCACTCCCTTCGAGGTCGTCGTCTCCCGGGGACGTCCAGTGAAGACTGACGCTGTGACCGGTCGCGAAATTCGAGGCCAGATCGGTTACGGCGCCGGGTGGTATCCCATCGATCGAGAGGTCCGCATTCGCGACGTTCGAAAGTGCCGACTCATTTCCACTCTCGTCGATCGCTCGGAGCGCCAAGTAGTAGATCCTCCCCGATGGGAGCGAGATCGTGATATCCTCGCGGCTCCCCGCCGCTCCCGGTTGCGTGATCCCGGTGATGATCGTTGCACTGGGCCAACTGACCTCGGTGATCGCCTCGAGCGCGAAGCGCAGGTCGTACGCTTGGGCAACTCCTCCGGACCCGTCATCACCCGGCGCCGTCCATGTGAGGTTCACTTCCGTGGCTCCCGCTACCGTCGCAGCCAGGTCCACGATAGGACCCGGAGCGGTGGTATCTCCGAGATCGACGAACAGAATGTTCGATAGCTCAGACCAGTTCGGCACTTCATCAGCCGTCCTGATTCCAAAGTAGGTTGGCGATTCGGCGGACAGCCTTATGTCGAAGGAGTCCGGCATGCCGGGTTCGAGCGGGTTGCGAAGAGAATCCAGCCGGACGGCCGCGTCCCACTCCGTCTCTGTCAAGGGATTCGGAGAGGATCGCAAATCATAGAAGGAAGCTCGACCGTTCCGGCCGTCATCTCCCGGCGTTGTCCAGAGAAGAGTAATTGCCCCCGGCTTCGTCTGGGCATAGGACAGGTCGGCCACGGCTTCAGGAGGAACGGTGTCTGTCGGAAGTTGAGTCGGCTCGTCTTCGTTGCACCCCAACAGGACGAATAGCAGCATCACGAGATGCGAAGCGCGAGTTTGAATTGTGGCCCGGCTCATCCTGGGAGAGGGTCCGCGGATAAGGAGTCCAACCTGGCGCGGATGATCGAGAGAACCGCTTCCCGAAGGGAGGAAGAAGCGGCAGCGTGGTGGTGCGGCAATTGGTCTCCAAGTTTACGCCGGATGTCTTGATGGAGAAGACAT
>CAMPIC010000376.1 GCA_946886185.1 uncultured bacterium | reverse complement strand
AGCGTTTCCTCCCGCATCTCGATCCCACATTCGCGGCAGTGCGGCGTCCCGCCATGCGCGAAGAGGAGTTGGAGCAGGTCCGACAGCTCGGTAATCGATCCCACGGTCGAGCGCGCGTTCCGGATCGCGGTGTGCTGGCGCAGAGCCACGGGAGGCTGGATCTCGCCGATCGAGTCCGCCTCGGGTCGATCGAGACGCTGCAGGAACTGGCGCGCATATGTGGAGAGACAGTCGACGAAGCGCCGCTGCCCTTCGGCATAGAGGACGTCGAACGCCACCGTGGATTTGCCCGATCCCGAGACGCCGGTGATCGCGGTGACGCGACCGAACGGAATCCGGCAGGTGATCGATTTCAGATTGTGAGTGCGCGCCCCGCGGATGACGCAAGCGCGCCCCCTCTCGCTCTTGTCCGCCGTCGCCTCAGACGCCTTCGCCGCATCTGGCTGATTGCATGTTTCCGGATCGGGAGCATGCGGCGACTGAGCCGATGGATCGCCTGCGCGCCGTCGTTTCGCCTGTTTCGGTGTGGATTTCGCGAGCACCCGCGCAGTCTATCACGCGCGGGAGCATCTCCGGCGCAAGGTGCGGACGTGGATGTTCGATGGCACGAAGGTAGGGAACGCGACTCCTCGACGATTCGATTTCCGGAACGCGGCTGCTTAGCGGATCACAAATTGGACGACCTCAGACCGATCGAAAGCCTGAACGCGTGCGAGATAGATTCCCGGAGCCAACTCGTCGGTCGTCACCCGCAACTCGTTCACTCCCGCGTGCATCGAGAGAGTGAGACGTGGGCTCATGAGCATCATCGTATCAAAACGAGCCGCCTCGACTGCTCCGATCCCGCGGTCGACAACCTAGAGAAGTAAACGCCGCTCGTCAGTCCGGTCGCATCCCACGAGACGGTGTGACGACCCGCATCCTTCCATCCGTCGACCAATTCAGCGACTTCACGCCCCGCGGCGTCGAAGACTGCGAGCGTGACGATCCCCGCGCTCCCGACCTCGAACTCGATCACGGTCCTGCGCTCGAATGGGTTCGGATCATTTTGGACGAGCACGCTTCGCGGAAACGTCGCGCTCTGTGGAACGTCCGTCGGAATGTCTGGGGTCTGCTGAAAGATTCCGTATCCGACCGTGCCGATCAGGTATCCCACCTCGGGTTCCCCGCTCCCTCCGCCGGCGAACCGCCGGTGCTTCACGTGGCGGCACTTGCGGAAATCGGCTTTTGGAGTCGATGGGACTCCGAGTGATTGCCAGTCGCAGGTAGAAGGATTGGGCCTCCGCATGACACGTTTCCGGTCGACCCGTAGCTGCTTCAAAGCATCCGAAACGATGCGCTTGTCGATGTCCGCGACCAGGCCCGCGGGCTCGACGGGGTCCTGCGACCAGTCTTCCCCGTCCAGGTTCCACGTCCCGCTTCCCTTCGTCCCGAGCGTGATTCGGCAACTCGTCGGCGCCGCCGATCCTCCGTCGGGAGCTCCGACTGCGATGCACGTGACGTTGAGGTCCGTCAGTCCGCTGTTGAACGCGGCGAACGTGGAGCCGTTGTCCGTCGAACGATATACGCCCCGGCTGCCGAATCCGCCGGGAGTGCCGCAGGCTGCATACACGGTCGCCACGTCGAATGCGATGTCGGCGATGTTCTGCACGCTCATGAGGCTCGCCACTGTCCAGTTTGATCCGCCGTCGGTCGATCGGTACATCCGGTCGCCGGATCCTGCGAAGACGTCGTCTTGCGCGTTGCAGTTGATCGCCGTCACCGTCGTCGATTCCAAGACGCTCGTCCAGTCATCGCCCTGATCCGTGGATTTGTAGACCCCCTGATAGGTGGAGAGGTAGACCGACCCTTCTGAGTTGACTGCGAGGCCGGTCGGAGTTTCATGAACCGAGATACCTTTGGAGGCGTTCTGCCACGACGCGCCACCATCGGAGCTCCGGAGCAGCAGGGTGCGCTGCGTCGCGACGTAGAGCATTCCTGTGATGGGGTCATCGGCGATATCCACGATCCAGGTGTTGCACATTCCGGCGACCTTCTGCTCCCAACCTCCACCATCCCCCGCGAGCTTCTGCTGCCAGTCCCCGCCGTCCGCCGTGCCGTTGCTGGAATAGCGATAAACCCCCGGGCCCTTCGATCCCACGAAAAGGGAACCTTCCGGAGTGCTAAGAAGCCGGTCCACGGCGTGGCCGGACAGACCGGAGTCCTGCGCCCAGCTCGCGCCGCCGTTCGTGGTGCGATAGATGCGCCCGCCGAGCTCCGTGCCACCATAGAACGAAGCGCAGATGTCTCCGTTTGTCGCGACTGTCACGCTGGTGTACGAAAACTCGGGCGGAGCATTGACGCTGGTCCAGCTGGTGCCATCGTTGGTCGACCGGTAGACCGCGTTGCCGCCGACCGCGTACAGGCCCGATCCCGACGCATGGATGTCGAGGACATCGAATCCGATTCCGATGTCGGACTGTTGCCAGGTCGCGCCGTCATCGATCGATCGGAACAGGTTGGCCGTGGTGAACTGCACCCCCAGAAAGAGGTCGCCGTCGGCGTCGGCCTCGATCCGGGATGTGAACGAAGGCAGTCCTGGCACCTGCGTGAACGTGGTCCCGCCGTTGGTAGATCGGAACAGACCCTGCGACGTGCAGGCATAAATGCTCTGATCCGGAGCCACGAGAAGGTCGATCACCAGCCGCGAAGAAAGAGCGTTGCTCAGAACCTGCCAGGTCGCGCCGTCGTCGGTGGATCGCAGGAATCCATTTCCTTCGAACCCATCGGCGCCGACGAAGATGTGGCCGCTCGCGTTCGTCGTGACGGAGCGAGGATCGATGTTGAAGTCGCCGTCATAAATCTGCTGCCAGGATTCAGCGTCGTCGGAGGATCGATAGATGCCTCCGAACGCAGTCGCGGCGAGGATCCGTCCACTGCCGTCCCGATGGAGGTCATTGATCCAGCCGCCGTAGGGACCGATCAGATCCCAGGTGTCCCCCGCGCTTCCGAGCGAAGGAAAGACACAGAGCGCGGCTACGAAAATCGAAGTGCGTGGATGCATGGGGCCTTCCTTGCGTTCTCGAGGTTTCGACGGCCCTGCGAACGGTCCGCGACCAGGGACGCGATTCGCCGGCGGTGATCGGCCTCCTTCAGACGAAGAAGCCTTCATCTCTTACAGCCGCAAAAGTGGTGTTCGACCCGCCACGGAAATTTGGGGGCGCGGAGGCACGGCCACGCCGCACCGGACCGGAGAACGCTCGTTGCCGGCAGGGTGTGGATGCCGGCGACGGGTCGACCATGGCTTTGCCGAGCCGGACACGAGAGGTTCGGTTAGGATCTGCCCCATGCTGATGCCGATTTCTGACTCTCTGCGCGGCCGCGCAACTACGCTCCAATGCGGCCGGGGAATCATCGCCCTACTCATTGGGTTGGCTCGTCATCGGGTTCTGGCGGGCTTTTTGATTGCCATCTTGACGATCGCGACGTCTACAGAGGCGCAGGAGCCTCGCTCGCGGCTCGAGGTGCTCGGCCTCGACTGGCTGCCCGCGCAGATCGCCCCCGTCGCGAAGACGGTGTCCTCGTCCGATACGGTGCGCGTGCCCGGGGAGCCGTTCGTTTTTCATGCCTGGCTCGAAAACACCGACCTGATCGTGGCGCTGGATGAAAATGAAAACGGCAAGGTCGACCAGATCGACGACTGCTACGTGATCGATCTCGATCACGACACCAACCCCGGGTTCGATCGAGTCGTCGACTGGCAGGATCTCGATCAAGACGGCAAGGCGGACCGGCAGAGCCTCTTCTCCGTCTATCCTCCTCCCGGACGCAATCTCACCGAGTTCGTGATCGAAGCGCGCGACGATGGCCGTTCCCACCGGGGATTCTGGTCGCTCGATCGCTGGCAGTACTCTCAGCATGCGAATCAGTGGGAATGTGATTTCAGCGGCGATCAGTTCTTCACGGCGATCCGCTTCGACGAGGAGCGCGGAGTGTTCGAGCCGTACGCCGAGTGCCCCTTCGCCTTCTACGATCCGGACGAGGATGGCTGGACCGAGGAAGTGATCCGATTCGCGGGGAACAGCGCGACCAATCCGGCTTCGATCCGCTGGAGCTTCGACACCGACAACGACGGCGGATGGCCGACTGAGCCCCCGCGCCTCGGGGAACCGAAGTCGGACACCGGCGCTCTCCTCCCGCAGCTTCCGTA
>CAMPIC010000375.1 GCA_946886185.1 uncultured bacterium | reverse complement strand
ACCGCGACGTCGTAAGGCGCGGAGAGGAAGTCGCCGTATTGTTCGCCCGGAGTCACGCTGCCCGTGACGTCGACCTCGAAGCTGAAGATCTGCTCGTTCCCGAGACCGCTCGCATCGGCAGCGTCGGCGATGAAGAGCAGATCGCTCGTAGGATCGGCAACCGAGGGGATCAGTGCGAGCGCGCGGGGCGCTTCCCACTGGGTCGGGCCGCCGGAGGTCTCGTCGATCTGCACGTGCGTGAAGGTGGTGCCGGAGACGTGCACTCCGTAGTCCAACTCGCCCAATCCCGGAACGGGTGTGCCCGCTCCGTAATCTTGCAAGCTCGTCAAGACGTATCGGACTTCGAGCAGCGAGGTCGCGCTCAGCGATCCCGCCGGAAACTCGAACTCCGGCTGATTGGTCAAGCGGCCGTAATCGACCGTATAGACGTGGTCGTCGGAGGCGAGCCCGGTCAGATCATCGACGCGAGTCCACTCCACTCCGTCGACGAAGATCGCTTCCGATCGCGGGATCACCCAGTTCACCGCGGTGGCGTCGAACTCGGGCGGGCGGATGAACTGATCGCTGAATTCTCCGGCCGCGGGGGCGCCCGCGTTGAACACCAGATCGGATTGGCTGAGGGAGCGCAGGATGCCGTTCGCCTCGAATACCTCGATGCGATGGTGACCGGAGTCGAGGACGTAGATGACGTCGCGATCATCGTGCTCGCGTGCCGCCACGGCGATCGGCTGCCGGAAGGGGAATTCGGTCACCGGAGAATCGGTCTCGAGCTGGATGCCTCCGGCGTTCGCGGGTTCGAAGTAGGGACCGTTCCACTCGAGGATCGCTTCGTAGCGCGCGCCCACATTCGATTGCGGCACCGCTTGGCCGGCGGAGGTGAACAAGAGCGCGAGCGTGAGGGATATCGTTGCCCTGAGGGTCGTTCCCGGGAGCAATGAAGGACGGAGCGCCGTTTCCCCGAGCAATGGGAAAGGTCTCCGGTCGAAAGGCGCGCGACTCGGAGCCGCGAGCACCTCGGAGCCGGACAATTCGCAAAGATCGACCGTGGAACGCTCGACGCGCTGTGGCATGACATCCCCCCAGGCTTGAATGACGCAAGCCGACCGTCTCTGTGGACAGCTCGACTCGATCGCCGCGATGCAGATACCGCGCCAACCGCATGGAGACGTGGTCGCCAGTGGCCGGGGCCTAGATCAACCGCGTGCCGGATGGCGAGTTGCCTCCGGTTGCGAGCATCCCGCGGCGAGACGTCTCGAGGCGATTTGCGCAGAGCGCGTCGCATCGGCATTGCAGATCGCCCGCCTCCGCGCGCGATTTGCTGATGCCGTGGCCCGTTCCGCATGGGCACCTCACGGAGGAGGCGATCAAGGACGGTTCGAGGCCTGCCGAATCAAGCCGTGGAGACGGGCCGCGCCGTCTCCTCAAGGAGGCCCCGTGGAGACGTTCCGTTCGATTGCGACTCCGAAAGCTCCGGTCGCGGTGGTCGCGTTGGGCAATCCGAAGCGGCGCGACGAGGGGTTGCCGCTACGGGTCATGGGCCGGGTGCGCACGTTGATCGGCGAGATCGGGTGCGCGCGTCACGGCAATGCGGCCGTTGCTTCCGAGGCAGAGACCACGCAAGGCTCTCTCGCGCTCGCCACGCAGCGTGCCCCGGGCGCCATCGTCGATTGGATCGAATGCGCGACCGAGTCCACGCGACTGGACCCGATCCTCGACGACCGCCGCCGGATCGTTCTCATCGATACTGTCACGCTCGGCGAGAAACCGGGCACCGTGTACCACTGGCATCTCGAAGGACGAGGCCGACTCACCCTGCTTCGCCATTACGGGCGCGCTGCCTCCATGAAGATGGAGCACCTGGCGTTCTGGCTGGAAGACGATCTGCCCCACGGCGGAATCGATCTCATCGGCATCGAGCCCGCCGACACCGAGGACGGCGAGGAAATCTCCCGCTCGGTTCGCAACCGCCTGCCGACGATTTGCGCGCAGACTGCGGCGTTGCTGTTTCGCATCCTGGTCGAAGAAGGCTGGTAGCCGAGCGCTGTCCCGGGTGACTGACTCCGCTCGGTCCTAGCAACGCAAAATCCGTGTCGGCCACTCCCGCCCCGGGAGTGGTCCGCGCCAGATGCGTGCCATGCACTCCCGCTCCGGAAGCGCGGAGGCCGGTCACTCCCGCCCCGGGAAGACATGGGGAGGCTCGGGCTTTCGTTCGATCGGGCCATCGGTCAGACTGCGCGTGAAGGAGAAACACATGCCGACGGTTTTGGTGGAACGCGAGGGAGCGTGCGCGATCGTTACCCTGAATCGGCCCGAAGTGCGCAACGCGCTCAACCTCGAGATGGTGCGCGAGCTCAGCGCCGTCCTGACCGGGCTCGAGTCGGATTCAGAGATCGGCGCGATCATCCTCACGGGTTCGGGCGACAAGGCGTTCGTGGCGGGAGCGGACATCGAGGAGTTGAAGGCTCGCGACGCGATCGGTTCGCTCGCCGCGATCAACGCTCGATTGTTCCGGCAGATCGAAACGTTTCCCACGCCGGTCATCGCAGCGATCCGGGGATTTGCGCTCGGAGGAGGTTGCGAGATGGCGCTGGCGTGCGACCTGCGGGTGTGCGGCGCCTCCGCGAAGTTCGGTCAGCCTGAGGTCGGATTGGGGATCATTCCTGCGGCGGGAGGGACTCAGCGACTTCCCCGCTTGATAGGGCTCAGCCGTGCCAAGGATCTGGTGTTGACGGGTCGCATCATCGATGCGGAAGAGGCACTCCAGATCGGCCTGGTCAATCGGATGGTGCCGGACGATCAGGTTCTGGATGCCGCGGCGACGCTCGCCCGGACGATCCTCGAAAAGGGCGCGCTCGCGGTGCGCATGGCTAAGCTCGCGTTGAACGTGGCGCTCCCGGGATTCGAAGTGGGTCAGACCTTGGAGTCGGTGGCGCAAGCGGTGTTGTTCGAAACGCCGGAGAAGCACCGCCGCATGCAGGAGTTCCTCGATCGCAAGAAGCGATGATTCGGGCTGCTGGGAGTTCGTAGCAGCGGTCGGGAATGGGCGGAGCACCGGCAACCAGCACCGGCACGAAGAGGATACGAATGGAAATCAAGAAGATCGCGGTGATCGGCGCGGGAACGATGGGGGCGGGGATCGCGCAGACGGCGGCGCAGGCGGAGTACGACGTCATTCTGTGCGATGTCTTCGCCGATCAGCTCCAGCGCGGGCTCGCGAACATTCGCGGAATGCTGGCGAAAGGAGTGGAACGCGGCAAGCTCACCGAGGAGGAGCGCGACGCCGCGCTGGCACGATTGCGGACGACCTCGGACGTCGCCGACGCTGCCCGGAACGCCGACCTCGCGATCGAGGCGATCCCCGAGCAAATGCATCGCAAGCAGGAGATGTTCCGATCTCTCGACGAGGCATGTCCTGCGCACGCCGTGCTGGCCTCCAACACCTCCTCGCTCAGCATCGACGAGATCGCAGCCGCGACGAAGCGTCCCGAGCAGGTGCTCGGAATGCACTTCTTCAATCCGGTTCCGATCATGAAGCTGCTCGAGCTGGTGAAAGGCGAGCAAACCAGCGACGCGACGCTCGCGAATGGACGCGAGGTCGCAAAGCGCATGGGGAAGACCTCCATCACGGTGCGCAATGCGCCCGGGTTCGCGACCAGCCGCCTCGGGATCGTCCTCGGAATGGAGGCGATTCGCATGGTGGAGCAAGGGGTCGCGTCCGCCGAGGACATCGACACCGCGATGACGCTCGGGTATGCCCATCCCATGGGACCGCTCCGTTTGACGGATCTGGTCGGCCTCGACGTAAGACTCTCCATCGCGGAGTCGCTCCACGAACGCTTGGGCTCGGATGCGTTCCGGCCACCGGAGCTGCTCCGGCGCATGGTCGCGGAAGGCAAGCTCGGCAAGAAGTCAGGGCGCGGCTTCTACGAGTGGAACGACTAGCCGCAGCACTCGCGCGACCCCGGGCTGGATCAGTCGCATCCAACTCGGTTTAGCCCGGCTGCGCAAAACCCTTCTGTCAAAGAAGACACGCGATTGTCAACGGATCCGATCATGAGCATGGTGGTTGCGCCGTCGCGCACGGGCAGCACGATTGGATTGACCCCAGAGAAATCGATCCCTCGCGCGGAGTCGGTGTCCGTGAGCCGCAAGGTGACGGTGTCATCGGTGTAGTCCGTGTTTCCGAAGGCGGTGGAAAGGC
>CAMPIC010000374.1 GCA_946886185.1 uncultured bacterium | reverse complement strand
CGATCTACGGATTCAACACCGGCGTGGGCATCCTCAAGGACAAGCTCGTTCCGGCGGTGGAACAAGCGCTCGGAGAACCGCTGGAGTAACCGGGACTGGTCCCCGCTGGAGAGGAAGAAGGACAGGATGGAACGGATTACGCCGCGGACCTTCAAAGGAACCCGAGATCTGCTTCCCGCGGACATGATTCGGCGGGAGGAGCTCTTCGAATATCTACGTTCGGTGTATCGACGTTACGGGTTCGTACCGCTCGAAACTCCCACCATCGAGTACCTCGACATCCTGTTGGGCAAGTACGGGAGCGAAGGGGAGAAGCTCCTCTATCGGCTGGATTACAAAGGGGGACACGTCCTCGCGCTGCGCTACGACCTGACCGTGCCGCTGGCGCGCGTGGTCGCGCAGTATCCCGATCAGCCGGTCTGGCGCGCCGACAGTCCGCAGTTGCGGCAGGGCCGCTACCGCGAGTTCTATCAGTGCGACGCCGACATCGTGGGGGAGGTCGACCGGATCGCCGATGCGGAGATCCTCGCGCTCATCGCCGAGCTGGTGGACGGTCTGGGACTGGGCTCGTTCCACATTCGCATCAACCACAGGAAGATTCTCGAAGGTCTGGTGCTGGCCGCGGGGCTTCCGCTCGAGTCCGGTCCTGCCGTGCTCCGAGCGATTGACAAGATCGACAAGGTGGGAGAGGCGGGCATCGAGGCGGAGATGGAGCGCGAGGGGATTCCGGTATCGGCGCGCTCCATCCTTCTCGACCTCTTGCAGCATCCCGCCGGAGGTCGCCGCGAAATCGAATCGCTCATGGCGAAGCTGCCTGCTCAACCGGCGATCCATGAAGGCGGCGCCGACCTGCTGCGCATCTGGGACTGCCTGGAGCATTTGGGCGCGGGCATGTCGGTGTTTCAGTTCCGGCTCGGATTGGCGCGCGGCCTCGACTACTACACCGGCGCGGTCTACGAAGCGTTCACCGACGCGCTGCCGCACATGGGCTCGCTCGCGGGCGGCGGACGCTACGACGGTCTCGTCGCGATCTTCTCCGGGAACGACGTGCCCGCGGTGGGCGCGACGGTGGGCATCGACCGGATCCTCACCGCGCTCGAACAGCTCGGAAAGAGCTCCGCGCGCTCGACCGTGACCGAGGTGATGGTGCTGCAGTGGGGTCCCGAATCGGAAACAGCCGCGCTTGCGGTCACGGGCAGGCTCCGTCGCGCCGGCATCCCGTGCGAGGTGGGATCTCGCACCGGCAAGCTGGGCAAACAGATCGGCAACGTCTCCAAGCGGGGCATCCCGATGGTTCTGTTCCAGGGTCCGGAGGAAGCAGCCCGAGGACAGTGGAACCTGAAGATGCTCGAAACGGGGGAGCAAGTCACGATCGCCGACGCCGAGATCGAAATGGAAATTGCCAACCGTCGATTCTGGAGTCAGGCTGCTAACACCGATGCATCCCGTCGGCGAGACGCGCGCGTAACCCCCGAGGCCCGGCCGCGTTGACCCTTTTTCCGAGCGGATGCTATATTCCGCCCCGGGTTGGGGGTTAAACCGCTACGGGGTTGCTTCGGAAGGGAAGTATCTGGCGTATGAAGCGCATGGTGTTCAGCGTCCTCGCGGGAGCTTTGGTCTCAGGAGGATGGATCTCGGGGGCTGCCCACGCCGCGCCCTTTGCTCCCCCTCAGCGATTCTCGATCTCGGGTCAGGCCGGCCTGACGGGAACGAAGATGGGGGAGGTCAATGACGACATCGAGCGCGCCAACCGCTTCCTGACCCAGCAAAACTGGCGCAACGTCGATGAGATCACGACCGCCTTCACCTTCCGAGGAGATATCCGGGCGAACGTGATGGGTCCCTGGTACATCGCCGCCGGGATCAGCCGCCTCACCGCATCCTCGGGTGTTGATTTCGATCAGGTGATCGACGTCAAGCCGAGCGCCACCATCTATCGCGCCACCGTGTCGTATCAGCTCCCGTTCTGGATCAAGGACAGGATCCGCTTCGCCATCGGGGCCGGACTGGATCATGCCGCGAGCAGCAAAATGGAGATCTCGCACGAGCACCGTAATGTCGAGGCGGGCACGCTGCGCCTCGAGTCGCTCCGGTACGAGGGAAGCGGCACGGGCGGTCACGCGTTGCTGGAGTCAGAGATCCTCGTCGGAGAGAGCGCCTCGATCGTGGGGGACGTCGGCTGGCGCCAGCTCGTGGTCAAGACCGATTCCTACCGCTGGAAGATCGACCGCGTCGCGACCGGCGTCCCGGATCAGGACAACGATGGAGTTCCCAACAACGACGACCTCTCGGACTCGAGCTTTCTGCGGCACGGCTTCCTACCCAGCGAGCTTCTCGGCTCTCCCGGAGACATTCGCACGCTGGAACCGACGGAGCCGGAGCTCGACTTCTCGGGCGTGCACGCGAACATCGGCCTGCGCTTCTACATCTTCTGACGAGCGGAGTTCGGGTCGATCAATCCGGGTTGCGCGGCCAGCCGAGTCCGCGGGATGCGGGTCAATCATTTCAGCAGGATATAGTTCCGGTACTCGCCGATTCTGTGATGGAGGAGGTTGTTCTCCAGCCAGGAGAGGAGTCGCACGCTCCGCCGGCTGTGCTCGTGCAACGTGTCTTTGCGTAAGTAATTAGCTGCATCCCAGTCTTTTGCGGCGATCCATTCACGCATCACTTCAGGGTGGGTGCCGGTGAATCGGCGCAGGTGTCCGAGGACTCCGTAGTCGAAGGGTCGGGCTGGCTCGGGGTGGTGCTTCTGCACCCAGTCCTCCGGATGGTGGAGGCGGTCCAGCGCCATCTGCTTCTTCTTCATCACCTCGGGCGGACGGACCCAACCGTAGTGGAAGATGCGTCCTCCCGAAGGAGCCACGTGGAGCTTTTGACCGTTGCGCCGGAATCCCTGGGCCGATTTCCAGGAGCGAATCTCCGGAGTGTTGCGAACTACACGGACTTCGTGGCGGTACCAGTTGCGCGTCCAGTGAACGTGGTCGAAGTCGCCCCAAAAATGGAGATAGTCGAAGAGCAGGCCCTCGACGCGGGGATCGTCGAGGTGGCGCTCCATCGCGGCGCGGATTTTGGGGAGATCGTCCTCATGCACGACTTCGTCGGCCTGCACGTAGAAGGCCCAGTCCCCCGTGCAGGCGTCGAGCGCGATGTTCGTCTGGACGGCATTGATCGCGCCGTGGACGAAATGGGACTCGTCCCAGGCGGAGCGCAGGATGCGGACCTTCGGATCTCCAATCGATTCGATCCGTTCCAGCGTCCCATCTTGGGATTCGCCGACCGCGATCACGAACTCATCGCAAATCGGAAGGATCGAGCGGATCGCTTCCGCGATCGGATAGCTCAAACGGACTGCATCGCGGACGAAGGAGAAGCCACTGACGCGCATGAGTGCCTCGGGTACAGTCTGCGACAGCCGGGCCGCCATGCGCAGCTCGACCGGAGGCCGCATTCTAGGCAGCCGGCCCAGCGGACTCAAGCCGGACGACGCCGACCCAGGGAGCGAGGGCGCGAGCTGTCGAACCAAGGAGAGATAGAGTGCAGGAACCTCTCGTGAATCGTTTCGGGTCTCGGCACGGCCCCTCCCACGCCATCGCGAGCGCACTAGCGCGTCCCGCGGGAGGGACGCATGCAGGCGAGTACGCAAATGGACGGATCTCGCAGTCGATAGGACGAAGACCGTCTGCGCATGAGCCGGGACCATTCGGCTCGGTCCGCTGGACGGTCGTCTGCGCGGTCATCGTCATCGCTTCGACCTTGGCGGGGCCGGCCGCGGGTCAGGAGGGTTCGGGAAGCTCACCCGACGCGCCGGGCGTATCGGCACCGCTCGCGCAACACGCACCTGCACCGGATTCCCCGCACGCGCCGGCGGCGGCTTCTCCGCCCGCGTTCTTTCCGATCGAGGAGCTGGAGGTCGGGATGCGCGGGGTCGGACGGACCGTCTTTCAGGGGAACACGATCGAGGAGTTCGACGTGGAGATCCTCGGGGTGCTGCGCAACAGCCGGCCGCAAGGCGATCTCATCCTGTTCCGCGGCTACGGAGAAGTGCTGGAGCATGCCGGAATCATCCGGGGAATGAGCGGCTCGCCGGTCTACATCGACGGCAAGCTGGTCGGCGCGGTCTCGTTCGCGTATCCGGGAACGATCGACCCGATCGGTGCGATCACTCCGATCGGCGAGATGCTGCCGCTGCTGAAGAGCGCGAGC
>CAMPIC010000373.1 GCA_946886185.1 uncultured bacterium | reverse complement strand
CGGTTTGACGTGTGAGATCATCGAGATGCTCTCGCCGCCCGCGCCGTTCCAGGTCACGATCGCAACGCCGCTGCCGACGTTGGTGACGTATCGCGCCGCGCTCCGGCAGGTGATCCTCAATCTGATTTCGAATGCGATCAAGCACCACGACCGTCCTGACGGGCACATCGCCGTCTCCGCGCGCGACCGCGGAGACTTGGTCGAGTTCGAAGTGGCGGACGACGGACCCGGCATCCCAGCCGAGCATCACGAACGGGTCTTCAAGATGTTCCAGACGCTGAAGCCGCGCGATCACAAGGAAGCGAGCGGAATCGGTCTGGCGCTGGTAAAGAAGGCAGTGGAGGTCCGCGGCGGCCGCGTGACGCTGCGATCTTCACCGGGAGGAGGCGCGACGTTCGCCTTCACCTGGCCGAAAGTGGAGCCGGAGGAGGCGGTGGCATGAAGAATGGATGGATCCGCAACCCTGCGCACACCGATCATTGGCGCGTCGCGCTCGCCTGCGGGATCGCAGCCGCATGGATGTGGAGCGTTCCGGCATGGTCGCAGCAGGGCACGTTCGCGCCCGCGCCTGCCGGGAGCATGCAGTCTTCGGTGCTCTCTCCCTCGGAGCTGAAGAGTCTGAGCCTCGAGGACCTCATCGCGATCGAGGTGACCTCGGTTTCCAAACGCCCCGAGCCGCTTGCCGAGGCTGCCTCCGCGATCCAGGTCATCACGCGCGAGGAAATCCGGCGCTCCGGCGCAACCAGCATTCCGGAGGCGCTCCGCCTGGCCCCGAACCTCCAGGTCGCGCAGGTCAACGCGAGCCAGTGGGCGATCAGCGCACGCGGATTCAACAACGTGCTCGCGAACAAGCTGCTCGTGCAGATCGACGGGCGAAGCCTGTACACACCGCTCTACGCCGGCGTGTTCTGGGATGTCCAGAACGTGCTGCTCGAGGACGTCGACCGGATCGAGGTCGTGAGCGGCCCGGGCGGCTCGCTCTGGGGATCCAACGCGGTCAACGGGATCATCAACATCATCACCAAGGACGCGCGGGAGACGCAGGGGCTGTTCGCGAAGACGGGAGCGGGTAGCGAGCTGCGCCGCCTCGGGAGGTTGCGCTGGGGGGGGCGAGCGGGCGAGCGCATCTATTATCGCGCCTATGCAGCCGGATTCGAACGCGACAACACCAGGCAGCTCGACGGCAGTGAAGCCAAGGACGATTGGGACGGCGCGCAAGGTGGTTTCCGCGCGGATTGGGAAGGAGATCGGACCAGGTTCACGATCCAGGGGGATTACTACGACGTCAATCCCGACCCCGAGGGAGGTGTTCCGGTCGATGCGCGCGGCGGAAACGGGCTGGCCCGGGTCGAGCATTCGCTCGGAGAACAATCCGATCTGTGGCTGACCACTTACTACGACCAGACCGATCGTGATTTCAACAACGGATTACGGGAGAAGGTGACCACGCTGGACGTGGAGTCACGTCACCGGATCGCGTTCACCGATGCGCAGGAAGTAGTCTACGGAGCCGGGTTCCGCTGGATGCGGCACGACCTGGACAACTTGGAGCTCTTCGGATTTTTCCCCGATCGCAAGGATCTCCGCCTGTACAGCGCGTTCGCCCAGGATGCGATCGCCTTCGCCGAGGACCGCCTCAAGTTGACTGTGGGAGTGAAATTCGAGCACAACGATTACACCGGGGCCGAGTGGCAGCCGAATGGACGGATCGCGTGGACGCCGCGGGAGGGCCATCTGGTCTGGACGGCGGTCTCACGCGCGATCCGCATGCCGTCGCGCATCGATAGGGACTTCATCGCCTACCTCGCTCCGGAACTTCCGCTTATTCAGGGAAGCAAGCAATTCGAGTCGGAAGGAGTCATCGCGTTCGAGGGCGGATGGAGGGTACAGCCCAGCGCGAACCTGACCGGCTCGGTCTCGGTCTTCCACAACGAATACGATGACATCCGCAGCGCGGAGCCGCCGGAGATGGGACCCATTCCGATCACCTTCGGCAACGGAGTCGAGGGAACCACCGACGGAGTCGAGGTGGCCCTCGCCTGCGGGCTGACCAGCGCCTGGACGATGCGGCTGGGCTACACCTATTTGACCGACGATCTGCGCGCGAAGTCGACCAGCCGGGATCTGAACGAAGCCACCGCCGAGAGCAACGATCCGCCGCATCAAGTGCGGGCGCACTCCTCGCTCAATCTGCCCTATGGATTCGAGTTCGACACCACGCTGCGATGGGTGGATGCGCTGCCGCATCCGCACGTTCCCAGCTACATCGGGCTGGGCGCCCGGCTCGCGTGGATCTCCGCGTGGGGGCTCGAAGTCTCCGTCGTGGGGCAGAACCTCGCCGAGGAGGAGCATCTCGAGTTCATCCCGTCCTCGCCCGATCCGCGCAGGATCGAGCGAAGCGGATACGCCGCCGTCACGATGCGGCTCTGAGATCGCAAGCGTCGCTGTCGGGTCAGGATCGCGTCCCGATCAGGATGGCGTGACTTTGCGCTCCGGGGGGAACTCGACCGCGTGGGTGTACTGCTCGATCACCCGCGCGAGATCGGCGAACCCGTCGCCGAGGTTGGATTTCACCATGTATCCTGCGACGTGATAGGAGTAGGCGGCGCGCTTGTCTCGTTCCGCGTCGGACGTCGTGAGCACGAAGACGATGCTGTCGTGAAGCGTATCGTCCTTGCGCAGCTCTCCCAGGAATTCGAGTCCGCTCATCCGCGGCATGTTCAGATCGAGCAGGATGAGGTACGGGCGCCGCACGCCGTTTTCGGTGGTGCGCAGGATCTGGAGCGCTTCGACGCCATCCTGCGCGATGGTGATGGGGTTGCTGAGCTGGTGTTTGCGGAACGATCGCTGCACGGTCTCGCAGTCGATCTCGTCATCGTCGACCAGAAGCACAGTGGCCTCACGGCTCATCGATCCATCCTCCTCACACGGCGAATCGGGGCGTCTGCTCCGATCCGCATGGTACCCCTAGCTATTTCGTAACCCTATCCCGGATTCTTGATCGTTTCACCCAGGAATCCACCCATGTTGCATCGGGGCCCATCGATGCGCGACGGCCACCGGTGGCCAGAAGCGGGTGCAACGCGCGGCGACCGCGGGTTCCTGGGGATGGCGGCTCGGCTCGCATCCTGACTCCTGGCCGGTCGCAGCGGGCTCGTTAACGCGCGGTCGGACTGGCCGAAGCGGCGTGGGAGTGGATGTACTCTGCGCTCCCGGAGCGGGAGTGAGCGGCACGATTCTGGCGCGCCGCACTCCCGGAGCGGGAGTGGACGGCACGCTATTCGCCGCAGCACTCGCGGAGTGGGAGTGGATGGCACGCTATCCGCCGCTGCACTCGCGGAGTGGGAGTGGACGGCGCGTATCCGCGTGCTGCACTCGCGGAGTGGGAGTGGTCGCTTGCCCCTCCCCGGAGCGGGAGGGAACCGGGCGATCTTCGCATGGGCTACTCACGTGGTCCGCGTCCGCGAGGAGTCGGTCATTTCAGAGTGCACCGAGTATACTGCCGCCATGCTACGACCCGCAATCCTCGGCACCGCCGGACACATCGATCACGGCAAGACGCAGCTCATCCGGATGCTGACCGGCGTCGATACCGATCGTCTCAAAGAAGAAAAGAAGCGCGGCATCTCGATCGAGCTCGGATTCGCATCGCTGGAGCTTCCCAGCGGCAGGCGTTGCGGCGTGATCGACGTGCCCGGACATGAGCGTTTCATCCGGAACATGCTGGCCGGAGCCGGAGGGATCGATCTCATCATCCTGGTGATCGCGGCGGACGAAGGGGTGATGCCGCAGACGCGCGAGCATCTGGACATCATCCAGCTGCTGGGTGTGGAGCAGGGAGTGGTGGCCCTGACCAAGGTCGATCTGGTCGACGAAGACTGGCTCGAGCTGGTCAAAGCCGACGTTCAGAACTATCTGTCCCGAACCACGCTCGCCGGTGCGCCGATCATGCCCGTCTCTTCCGTGACCGGGCAAGGCAAGAAGGAGCTGCTCGCGGAGATCGACGCGGCGCTGGACGAGCTCGACATGGCGCAGCGCGGCCGTTTCGTGCGTCTCCCGGTGGACCGGGTCTTCACCATGGAAGGTTTCGGCACCGTGGCGACGGGGACGCTGTGGGGAGGGACGCTCGAGGAAGGCAGCCGAGTCCGCGTGCAGCCTCGAGGCATGGAGACCCGCGTCAAAAGCGTGCAAGTGCACAACGAGCAGGTTGCGGG
>CAMPIC010000372.1 GCA_946886185.1 uncultured bacterium | reverse complement strand
CCTCTATGCGCGCGATGTCGCGGGCCTCGACATCCTCGCGCTCTCCGATCACACTCACATGCTCTCCGCCGGCGAATGGAAGATGCTCGGAACGGTCGCGCAAACCTTCACGGAGGAAGGTCGTTTCCTGGCTCTCCGTTCCCAGGAGTTCGGATCCTCCGATCACTTCGGTCGCATCAACATCCACGATTGCCCGATCCGCAATCCCAACGCGACCACCAATCTGCCCGCGACCTACGCCTTCCTGCTCGAAGAGGGCGCGGTCGGAGTGTTCAACCATCCGCGCTCGAGCGTGGGCACGTTGTTCGACGATCTCGCCTTTCGTCCGGAGTTCGAGGAGGCGATGGTCGGCATGGAAGTGGTGAACGAGAGCGGCAATTGCCAGGACCTGTGGATCCAGGCGCTCGACAACGGCTGGAAGCTCGCGCCGTTCGGCAATCAACGCGACACGGATCGGGGCGTCCGTGATCCGGGCGACGGCGACGATCCGCACCACGTGGGCCAGACGTACCTCACCGGAGTGCTGGCGGAGGATCTGACCGAGCGCTCGGTGATCGAGGCGCTGCGCGCGCGCCGTTTCTTTGCGAGCGAGCAGCGTCCCACGGGCGACCTGTTCGTGGTCGATTTCTCCAGCGGCGCGCATCCGATGGGATCACAGATCGCGCACTCCGGATCCTCGATCGAGTTCGAAGCCAGCGCGATCTCCCTCAACGGCCGGACGCTCGTCGATCGGCTCGACTTCTTCAAAGATGGCGTGATCGTGGAGAGCCGCACCCGGGCCGGCACCGAACTCCGGCACACCTTCGTCGACGACGGTCTCGGAAACGGGGAGGAGCACTACTACTTCGTGCGCGCGCGGCAGGCAGACGGCGATTTTGCCTGGTCCGCACCGATCTGGGTCACGTTCGAAGCGGGCGTGGCGCGCAGCCGGTCGGAAAATGAGCTTCCCGCGATCGCGCAGACCTTGCCGAACAGCCCGAACCCGTTCACTCCCGAGACCGATATCCGCTTCATCCTCCCGCGGACTTCGAGCGGAGAAGATCATCGCGTGCGCCTGACGATCCATGATCCGAGCGGCCGCGTGATCCGGGATCTGGGCGAGCGTTCCCTCGGCGCGGGCGAGCATCGCTGGACCTGGGATGGCCGGGACGACTCCGGCACGCGGGTCGCCTCGGGCGTCTACTTGTACCGTCTGGATGGGCCGGATTTGCCGTCGAGCTCGGGAAGGATGATCTTCCTCAGTCATTGACCGTAGATTGGCGGCCGGCCGAGGCAGAGGCATCATGGAGGCAAGGAGCATGCTGGTAGAGCTCAGGCGCGCCGGGGACGCAGCGTGGAGAATCTGATCGACATCCTGCTGGTCGTGGCCTTTGCCCTGACCGCGCTCGCCGGCTTTCGCAACGGCTTCTTCCGGGAGCTCTTTTCGCTGCTCGGACTGGTGCTCGGAGTGCTCGCGGGAATGCGCCTGACCACTCCGGTGCTCGACCGCGTCCACTTTCCGTTCCTGCACACCGAGCTCGGCACCTCGCTCGTGTTCCTGGCGATCTTCCTGGTGGTGTTCGCGCTCTCCACGATCGTGGGCGGATTGCTCTCCATGGTGTGGGAGGGAAAGTCTCCCAGCGGCTCGAGCCGCGTGGTGGGTCTGGGACTGGGCGCGATCCGCGGGCTGCTGCTCGTGACCGTGCTCGCCGGAGCGCTCACGCTTCTCTCCCCGTTCGGCAGCGAGACGTTGGGCCGCTCGCGGGTCTTGCCCTTCCTCTCCGGCGGCGTACGATTCGGAGCAGGCTTGCTCCCGCCCGATCTCGCGGACCGCCTCGTGGAATACTGGGATGCGCTCCCATTCGATCAGGAAGTGCGCCGCGCCCGCGAGATCCGGGTCTGAGCCGATCGCATCACTTCCGGAGCGGGGAGTGATCCGCGCGCAAACTCCATCCACTCCCGGAGCGGCAGTGATGCGCGAGGATCAGCCACCGCCGCCGCCGAGGTAGAGCCGGCTTCCGCGGTACACCTCCATCAGATGCGGAAGAGACGCCTTCGCGACCGCGAGCGCCGGCACCGCGAGCAAGACTCCCGCGAACCCGAAGAGCAGTCCGCCGCAGAGCACCGCGAGCAGGACCGCGAGCGGATGCAGCCCCAGCCCGCTCCCCTGGACGCGCGGCGTCAGCACCTGTCCTTCCAGGAACTGGAGGATGAGCAGGACCATACCGACCTTCCAAAGCACGTCGAGCGCGTCCGCCTGGATGAGCGCGGTGAGCGCGACCACCAGCACCGTGATCCAGATCCCCACCACGGGAAGCAGCGAAAACGCGCCCCCCAGGAATCCCAGCGCGATTGCGTTGGGCAGCCCGGCGAGGAAGAATCCGATGGAAAAGAGCACCACCTCGACCGCGGCGATCACGATCTGGCCGCGGAGATAGCGCGGGAGCACCACCTGGATGTCGTCGCTGATCTTCTGTGCGCCTCCCCGGTAGCGAGGGGGGACGAGCCCGACCAGTCCGTCGCGAATTCGATCCCAATCGACCAGGAGGTAAAACGCGAATACCGGGATGAGCAGCAGCATGCCGAGCACCTGGAGCACCTTGCCGACTCCCTTGCCCAATCCGCTCACGCCCGTGAGCATCGCGTTGAGCAGCGATCCCACGTGCTCCAATCCCTTCTGCAGCCAGTCCGGAGACTGACCGGTGCGCATCTCGAAGCGAGTCCTCCACGGCTCGAGCTGTTCCTGGATCGCGGCGATCGCCTCCGGAATCGCGACCACGATCTCCTGGAGCTGGTTGAAGAGGGTGGGAATCAGCACGAAGGCGGCGAGGGTGAGGAAGAGCGCGATCGGCAAGAGCGCGAGAGCCGCGGCGAGCGCGCGCGGAACCCGCGAGATCTCCAGGCGATCGACCAGCGGATCGAGCCAGTACGCGACGAGCATCGCAGCCAAGAGGGGATAGACAACCCAGCGCACCTGATGGAGAATCCACGCCGCGAGCAAGAGCACGATCACGATGAGGATCGCCCGCCCTTCGGCTCCCTGCCGGAATGGAAACCACAGGACCAGCGCGGTGAGAAAGAGCGGAGCCAGCCCCAGGATCGGATAGAGCAGGTAATCGAGGAGCAGGAGAACTCCCGCGAGCAGAATGCGGCCGGTCCAGTTCTCGGTCATGGAGTCACCCGGAAGAGGAGTCGATGAGCTTCCACATCGTCAAAAGTCGCATCGCATGGTTGCCGGAGTCCAAAAAGCCCAAGAGCGGAGCCGCGCTCGCCATCCCTTCCAATGACCATCTCTGGATGATCTCCGGACCGGGCCTGGAGCTGAAGAAAGCCCACGGGAAGGAGCTGGAGCTGGAGGCGGTGCGGCAAGGACCGGTGGAGCTGGGAAGCGTTGCCGTCACGGCCGGAGAGGGCACCGGGTTCACCCATCTGTTCCATGTCGCGGTCACCGGGCAGGATCTGCAATGGGTGCAAGGCGCGGGGGAAAAGGGAGGAGAGGCGCTGCTCGATCGCGCGGTCCGCATGAAAATCGACGAGCTGATCGTCTATCCCTTGTACCGTGGGACGCACGCTGCGCGGCCGGAAGCGGCGCGCGAGATGTTGAGCGGCTTCCTCCGTGTGATGGAACGCGGCATTCCGGTGAAGACCGTCCAGGTATTGGCGGCGGACGCGGACGAGCAACGCCTCCTGCACGAGATCTTCCTGCAGATCCTCTCCGGCTCCTGATCCGTCGTGCGGCCGCGGCGCGAACGTGGGCGAGCGGCGACCAACCATCCATCGCGCGCCGAACCGGACGAAATCAATTCCTGGTCGTTTCATGCGCACCCCGCTCAAGGCGCGAAGGCGCCCAGGGGAGAAAGACGCACCCCGATTTGAATGATCACGAAGAGACCCCAGAACGCCAGCACGACCGCGGCGGCTCGCCCGGTCGAGACTTTTCCCACGATCGACAGCCCCACGATGACGAGGAACAGGCGATAGAGGTCGAAGAGATCGAGCATGACCGCGATGTGATGGACGAGCCCGGCGCTCTTGTCGATGAACGCCGCCGGCCCGGTAAAGATCTGGCTCGTCTGCTGCGAAAGCTTGAGCGGGATCGTGATCGCCTCACGAATCAGGTAGACGAGCGAGCTCAGCGAGAGCACTCCGAGGACGTCCGTGAAACGAGCCGCGCCGCCGACCCCGAAGTTGATCACGACCATCAGGAGAGCTGCCGTGAGCGCCAGGGTGACGAGCGCTCGGTAGA
>CAMPIC010000371.1 GCA_946886185.1 uncultured bacterium | reverse complement strand
GGGCGGCCGGTATCCACGGCAACTCTCGGGCGGTCAGCAACAGCGCGTCGCCTTGGCGCGCGCGCTCGCGTGCGACCCGGAAGTGTTGCTGCTCGACGAGCCGCTCGGCGCTTTGGATGCGCGCATCCGCGCGGAGCTTCGCCGCGCGATCCGGAAGATCCAGCGCGAGCTCGGAATCCCCGCGATCTTCGTCACCCACGATCAAGAAGAAGCCTTCGAGTTGGGCGACCGCATCGGCGTCATGCATTCCGGCCGGCTCTTGGAAGTCGGTCCGCCCGAGGAACTCTATCTCCGCCCTCAGACCGAGTTCGTCGCGACGTTTCTGGGAAGCGCGAATCTCCTGGTGGGAGAGAGCGTCGACCACGGCGTCCAGCTCGGACCGCTGCACTTTGCGCTGGGGACGGCGCGCGTCGGACAGGCGGATGGTCGCCAGCGTGTGCAGGTCTTGTTTCGTCCGGAAGACGTGGTGGTTCGCGATCGCGCCGAAGCGTTCGCGGAACCCATCCTGGGCGAGGCGCGCGTCACCGAGACGAGTTTCGCGGGCGGACTGCAGCGCCTGCGCCTCGAGCTGCCCAAGCTCCCCGGAGTGCGCGCGATTGCTCCTGCCACTCCGTTCGGCGCGGATCAAATGCTGGTGGACGCGACGCGCCCGCAGGATTACGCGCTTCGGTTTCCACTGCGCGAAGGCGATCGTGCCTGGGTCGGAGTGCGCCGCATCCACGCGCTGACCCATCCGGGGATGTCGTTCCTCGTCGTGACCAACGGATCGCCCGACAGCCGTGGAGCGCTGCACGCGGGCGGTCGGATCGCGCGGCTCGCGCATGCTCGCGTCACGGTGCTCGGTCAAGGAGTGGATGCCGAGTCGCTCCGTCCGGAGATGCAGGAGCTGCGATCGTTGCTCGGCTCTGATCTGATCCAGGAGCCGCGTTTCGCGGCGGATCCGCAGCCGGAAGCGGTGCTCCGTGAGACCGCGCGCTTCTCGTATGACCTCGTCGTGCATCGCTTGCCTGCACGAGGCGGAGCGCGCTTCGCGGAGCGGATGCTCGGCTCGGGCGAGCATCATCTCCTCCTGGTCCGCGAATCGCAGCATGCGCCCAGTCGCGCGCTGTTGTGCGTGACCGTGAGCGAGCCTGCCAAGGAGGACGTTCAGTTCGCGGGCCGATTGCTCCGCCATCTCGGAGCGGAGGCCTCTCTTCTGACGGTGTTGCCGCATCGTGCGCCCGAGACGCTGCAGGATCGAGCGAAGCGATTCCTCTCGGCGAGCGAGCGCACTCTGGCTCTCTCAGGCGTTCCTTCCCGCGGAAAGGTTCGGTCCGGGGCGATTTCGGAGCAGGTTCGTGCCGAGCTCCGGGAGACCTCGAGCGATCTGTTGGTGTTGGGAGTCCCGTTGCCGAAGGAAGGAACGATCTCGCTCAACAGAGAAGTGAGCGATCTCCTGGAAGAGGCGAAGATCCCGGCCGTCCTGTTGGTCCGCTCGCGCAACGTGGTGTAGGAGGAAGGCCAGGATGCTCGCTCCGTCGTGCTCGGCCGATCGCTACTGGATCCACGCGACTTGGCTGGTGATCGCCGCAACTCGGCCGGGGGAACGATGAGCATGCTTCCCATCGCCGAGCCGGCTTCCGCGCGCCGCCGCCGCTCGCGGCTTCTCCCCGGGTTCGGGCTCAGTCTCGGAATCACCACGACGTACCTCTCCCTGATGGTGATCATCCCGCTCGCGCTGGTGTTTCTACGCGCGGCCGCGCTCGGTCCGGCTGATCTGCGCGACACGTTGCTCTCCCCGCGCACGTTGGCGGCGTTCCGGCTGAGCTTCGGCGCCTCCTTGATCGCCGCGCTGGTGAATGCCGCGCTGGGTCTGCTCGTCGCCTGGGTTTTGGAGCGCTACCGATTCCCGGGTCGGAAGCTGCTCGATGGACTGATCGACTTGCCGTTCGCGCTTCCGACGGCGGTCGCGGGAATCGCGCTCGCCACGCTCTACGCGAAGGACGGGTGGATCGGGCGGTATCTCGAGGCGGCGGGGATCTCGATCGTCTACACCCCCATGGGAGTCATCCTCGCACTCTTCTTCATCGGGCTTCCGTTCGTGGTCCGAACCGTGCAGCCGGTGTTGCGTGAGCTCGATCCGGCGATCGAGGAGGCAGCCGCGAGCTTGGGGGCGAGCCGTTGGACCACGCTCCGGCGCGTGATCTGGCCGGAGCTCGCGCCCGCGCTCCTCACCGGTTTCACGCTCGCTCTCGCGCGCGGGCTCGGAGAGTATGGATCGGTCATCTTCATCGCGGGCAACGTGCCGCTGCGTTCGGAGATCACGCCTCTCCTGATCGTGATCCAGCTGGAGCAGTACGACTACGCGGCCGCTTCCGCGATCGCGGCGGCGTTCCTGGTCGCATCGTTCCTTCTCCTCCTGGTCATCAACATCGCGTCTGCTCGCGCTCGCCGGGCGCTTCCACTCGGATGACCACCGCGATGAAACTGCTCGAGTGCGCGATCCGACTGTTCGCGACTCCCTCCACGCGGAGGAGTCCGCGATGAGTTTGCTCGCGCGAGCGGTTCGAGAACGGAGGCGATCCCCCGGTTTGGGCGAGCCGCTCCTCGAGCGCTGGATCCTCGTGGCGCTCGCTCTCGGAGTGATGGGTCTCTTCCTCGTGATGCCGCTCGGGCTGGTGCTGTCGATCGCGTTTTCCGAAGGCTGGAATGCCTACAAAGCCGCCTTTGACGATCCGATTGCGCGGTCGGCCATTCGCCTGACGCTCCTGGCCGCGCTCTTCGCCGTTCCGATCAACGTGATTTTCGGGATCGCGGCGGCCTGGCTGCTCACCCGGTTTCAGTTTCGAGGCCGGCAGCTCCTGCTCACGCTCATCGATGTGCCGTTCAGCGTCTCGCCGGTCGTGGCGGGGCTGAGCCTAGTGCTGCTCCTGGGTCCGAGCGGACTCGGTCCATGGTTGCTCGATCATGGAATCCGCGTGCTTTTCGCTCCGCCCGCCATCGTCCTCGCCACCCTCTTCGTCACCCTCCCGTTCGTGGCGCGCGAGCTGATCCCGGTGCTGGAGTCGAAGGGTGCAGAGGAAGAGCGCGCGGCTCTGACTCTGGGAGCCAGCGGTTGGCGCACGTTCTGGAGCGTCACTCTTCCCTCGCTCCGTTGGGGATTGTTGTACGGTTGCATCCTGTGCAACGCTCGCGCAATGGGAGAGTTCGGAGCGGTCTCGGTGGTTTCGGGACACATCCGCGGGAGAACCAACACCCTGCCCCTGCATGTCGAGGTGCTCTACAACGAGTATGAGTTCCAGGCGGCCTTTGCCGCGGCGTCTCTGCTCGCCTTGCTCGCGATCGTGACCCTCGTGGCGAAGGCGATCGTGGAGTGGCGGACGCAGCAAGAGGAGAGAGGGTGAGCCTGTCTCGCTCGCGCATCGGCCTGTCGGCGCTCCTCACCGCCGTCAATCTTGCGTTGGTCGTCGTGGTGCTCGCGGTGGTGGTGACACAAGCGGGCCACCTCCTGCGCCGTTTGGGGGACGCGCAAGCGTTGGGGCGCGTTCGGCTCGCGGGTTCGACGGCCGTGCAGGAGCTCGACGACGCGCGCCATCATCTGCTCACCACGGCTCGGCTCCTCGGCGAGAGGCCGACGCTGTCCGCGCTGGCGGACTCCGGCCACGAAGAAGAACTCCGGGAGTACTTGGAGCAGTTCCGCGCCTCGACCGAGATCAGCGGGTGCGGAGTGATTCTCCCGGATCGAACGATCGCGGTCGGCGTGATGCCGGAAACCACAGATTCGGAAGCAGCGACGCAAGCTGCCGCGTCCGGGTCCACCACTCCAAACGCAGTGACGCAAGGTGCGGCGTCCGGAAGTAGCAATCCAGACGCAGTGACGCAGGGTGCGGCGTCCGGGAGTAGCAGTCCGGACGCAGCGGCACAGACCCGCGTGCCCAGCGAACCATTGCGCGACGGGGCGCGGTCCGCGATGCGCGGCTCACAAACATTCTGGCGTCCCGGCGACGGCGATTCACCCACGTTAGGCGCCGTCTCCCCGATCGCGGGACACCCGGAAGCGCTGGTCGTGACCACGCGCGCTCTCGATCGAGCCTACTTGCAGGAGCTGGAGAGCCGCATCGGGGCCGCGGTCGCGATCGTCCCGCGAGAGCAGTTCGACAGGGACGATCTCGAGGAGCTTCGCGAACGCGCGATCAACGACGGCAGCGACGTGCTCCATCGCATCGAGGAATCGGATCTCTACCTC
>CAMPIC010000370.1 GCA_946886185.1 uncultured bacterium | reverse complement strand
CCGCTCACTTCCTCATCGAAGGATCACGAGCCGCTGCACCTCCGTCTTTCCGTCCGCTTCGAAGCGTTGGAAGTACAGGCCCTGAGCGAGACGCCTGCCCTCGCCGTCCCGCCCGTTCCACGCGAAGGAATGCGATCCCACGCTCTGATCCTCGTCCACGAGCACGCGGATCTCGCGCCCGCTCGGATCGAAGATCGTGACGCGCACGCGCGCCGGCCGCGCCAATCGATAGGACAAGGACGTGGAGTCGTGGAACGGGTTGGGAAATGCCGCCTCCAAATCGGTCGTGAACACGGGTTCGAGCTCGAGCGTCAGTTCCCCGCCCTCCTCGGAGATCTCCACCTCCATCGGCTCGCCCACGAAATCCTGCGATGCGGTAGACTCCGACGGGCACTCCCGGGATGGTGAACCTGCCTGAGTCGTCGGTCGAAGTTTCGAACTCGGTGTCGATCAGCCGGACCTTCGCCTGCGCGACGCCTCCTCCGTTGGCCACCACGACACCGGAGACACTGAGCGTCGGCCTTCTGAGCAGCTCCACGGTCAGATCGGTGGTCTCGAACGATCCGAGCTCCACGACGGTGCGGAATTCTTGATATGACGAAGCGCGCACGACGGCCTGCACCGAATCTCCTTCAGATACGAACGTGAACCTGCCCGTCTCGTCGCTATGGAGCGTCGTCGTCGCTTCTCCCACCTGAAGCTCGATCGAGGCGTCTTCGATGGGATCTCCGCTCTGCGCGTCCACCACGCGGCCCGCGATCCGTCCGAGCGAGACGGCCAGCTCGAGATCATCGACCGCCGCTTCCACGATCGACCCACCCGCGATGTCGGTGGTGAAGAATCGGAATCGCATCTGCGAGGTGAGATCGAGCCGCTTCCCGAGAGGGATCTGCACACGCACCCATTCGGCCGCCGACTGCGCGATCCGTTCCAGCTCGACCCAGGTCGCTCCATCGTCGTTGGAGGCGGAGACCACGAACGGATCGACTCCGCCATTGCCCGCGGTGTCGTTGGTGAACCACCGGTAGTAGGAAAAGAGGACGTCGGCGTGTCCCGAGAGGTCGTAGCGCGGGCTGGTGAGCGTGGTCCCTCCTTCGTCGACATCGTCGTCGCCCACCGCCGCCCCGGGACCCGCATTTCCCGTGATCCAAGCCATCGTCCCATGCGGGGTGTGATCCTCCTCCGGCTGCACGGTCCCCTCTTCGGTTCCGTGCGGATCGCCTAGGTCCCAGATCCCGCCGGTCGCGGCATCCCCCGGCGCACCCACGATCCAACCGGCGTCGCTTTCCATTTCATCGATGGCGAGCGACGGATAGACGGTCAGATCCACGACCGAGCTCGTCCCTTCCGTCACCTGGACGGTGGCTCCGAATCCATGGATGCCGGTCGCTTCCACCACGACGTCGTACGAACCGGTCGGAACCGCGTCCAGATGGAACGAGCCGTCCGCCTCCAGATTCGTCGCGAGCGGAGTGTCGAGCAGCTTCACCACCGCATTCGTCACGGGCGAGCCGGCATCGGTGCGGACCTGCCCGGAGACTGCGCCGCGCGGAAGCGAGGTGAGCGGCACGGCGATTTCCAAGCTCTCGCCCAGCTCCAGGGAGACGGACTGCGTGAACGTGTCATAGCCGAAGAGGGAGGCTGCGAGGAGATGCTCGCCCGGAGGCACGCGGAGCGAGAATTCGCCGTCGTTTCCGGACAACAGCGTCCGCTGCAGCGCGTCGATCCGCAACTCGGCCCCGGGGAGCGGTTCCCCGGTCTCGGCGTCGAACACGGTCCCTCCAAGGTGACAGCTGTTCCCTTCGAAGGCAAAGACATACAGCCCGGTCGAAATATCGCTGACGTAGATGTTTCCCGACTGCGCGAACGGATAGACGCCCCATGCCCCTTCGTACAACCCCGCGGATCCGGGATAGGTGTCGTACGAGCCGACGCGCGTCGGCTGGGTCGGATCGGTCAGGTCGAGGATCTCGAGCCCGTTCACGTACCAGGCGATGTAGGCGTAGTCATCCTTGATGAGCACGTTGTGCACGCTGGAGAACGGAGTCTCGGGATGCGTCCACCCTCCCACCTCGATCGGATTCGCAGGATCGCTCACGTCGAAGATGCGGATGTGCCCTCCCGACGTCTCGTCGGTGGTCACGCAGTACCGGCCGTCGTCGGTGAGCCAGGTGTTGTGGGTCATCGCTCCCGGATAGTGGATCGATCCCATCACCTGCACCAGGGGCAGGTTCGAGACGTCGAGGATCGCGAGCCTCCCGACGTTGATGGCGGCGGCATAGGCGCGTCCGTCGCGCACGTACACGTCGTGGATGTAGAACTCGTTGAAGTTGGCGATATGCGCAGGCGACTCCGGATCCTGAGTCAGATCGAGGAGCACCATCCCGCGATCCGTGCCCACCGCATAGAGCACTCCAGCTTCCTCGTCGATGTAGACGTTGTGCGAGTTGCTGAAGAACTGATCGATGTTGGCGACGAAGCGCGGATGGCGCGGATCCTCGAGATCGACGATCTGCAGCCCGCCGTCCTCGTCGTTCACGGTGTAGGCATAGTGGCCGTAGGTCTTGATGTCCCGCCAGATGCTCGAAACCCCCGGTACCTCGGCCACCATGACCGGATTGGCGGGATCGCTCACATCGACATAGATGGTGCTCGTGATGGTCCCGATGATCGCGAGCTCGGTGCCGTCCGGAGCGGTGTATCCCCAGACATCGTTGTAGGTGGTGCCGACATCGAAATGCCCGAGCAGCTCCACTGGCGCGGTCTGCGCCGTCGCCGCGGACGGTGCGATCGCGAAGAGGAAAAGCGCGCTCCAGAGAACGGTGTGGCGCGCGGTCCACACGAACAGTGGAAAGCGAATCCATTGGAGGATGCGAAAGGCGGAGTGGTTCGCCTGGATCATCGGGATGTCTCCTGTCCCCGGTCTCACCAGCGCCTTCGGGCGCCTGTGCCTCGAGCTCCGATTAGAAAGCGAGAGCTCGATCCCGTCGGACCACCCCCGGCGACACGGTCCCGCGCGAATGCTAGCAACAACGAGAAGGGAAAGGAAGGAGCGGCTCCACCTGCCCGAATGTCGTAGGTGATGGTTCTGAGAGCGATCGTCGGAGGACAGCAGCGATGGTGCGGGATTGCGTCAGCGATGTCGCGTGCCGGCCGGCAGTCAGGGGAGGAAAACTGTCCACCGCCGCTCCCGGAGATTCGGGAAGGCGGCGGTGGACCAGATTCGAACTACCAGATTCGAACGATCAGCGAACGACGGTGATCTTGCCCGTCTGCTCCGAACCGGCCGCGGTCAGCTTCTGTAAATAGACGCCGCCCGGAACCAGTCGTCCGGATTCATCGCGCCCGTTCCACTCGACCGCATGCTCGCCCGCGGGCAGATTCGCGTTCACCAGTTGACTGACCTGCCGCCCCGCGACGTCGACGATCTCGAGCGAGACCGGAGCGTCGGAGGGAAGCTGGAACCGCAGGGTCGCTCCGCTCGAGCCGACCACCGGGTTCGGGCTCGCCGGGAAGAGCCGCGTCGCGACCGGATCGGTGATCACGTCCGGCGCATCCGACGAGACGCGTGTCTGGAATACCTCGAAATCGTCGATTCCCGCTTCCACGATCGATCCCGCGCCGGAATCATCCGCGATGAACCGGAGCCGCACCTGGTTGAACACCGTGATGTAGTCGGGCAGGAAGAACTCGACCTGCTCCCACTCGCGGCGCGTTTGGCCGAGCGTTTCCAGGTTGATCCAGGTCGAGCCGTTGTTGGAGGAAACGTCCACGCGGAAATTGTCATCGACCGACCCGTTCCCGTCGTTCACGTACCATCGGTAGAAGCGCACAGTGGGATCGTTCAGCGCGCTGAGATCGTACGTCGATGTCACCAGCGTGGTCCTGCCGTTGTCGACGTCGTTCTCACCGATCTCGGACGGGCTCGTTCCTTGACCCGTCACCCAGCAGAGCTGACCCGGGTTGACGGTGTGATCGTTTTCCGGCTGGATCGGAGTCTGTCCGCTGTAGGTGCCGATTGGCTCGACACGCGTCCAGATGCCGGAAGTGGCGTTGTCTCCGGTCGCGCCGACGGTCCAGGTCGGATTCGCTTCCATGGTCACCACGATGGGCGAAGCAGCCAGCGCGAGATTGCGATTGGTCGGCAGCCCAGCCTCGATCGCAACGACACCTTCCGCCGCGCCGAATCCGGAGAGAGACGCCTTGAGCAAGTAGGATCCGGAGGGCACGGA
>CAMPIC010000369.1 GCA_946886185.1 uncultured bacterium | reverse complement strand
AGGTAGCTCTCCTGACTGCTGGGCGGACCCATGCACACCGATTCATCGGCCATCCGCACGTGCAGCGACTCGCGGTCCGCTTCCGAATAGATGGCGACGGTCGTGAGGTTGAGCTCCCGACAGGCGCGGATGACGCGCACGGCGATTTCGCCGCGGTTCGCGATGAGGACCTTGTGAAACATCCGAAACGGCGCGGGGTCCAGCTCGAATGTCCAGGGCCGGCCGGTGGGGAGCGATCCGGTCTAGTACCGGACGATCCCCTTCGGCCCGTCCTTGGGCTCGTTGGACACCGCGTCCACTTCCTCCTGAGATTCCTTGCCATCCTCTTCGAACGCGTCCCAGCTCGTGTCGCTCGACGCGTGGATGCCGCGGAAGCGAAGCTCGAGCTCGGAAGGATTCGAGGAATTCTGGAGCGCCGCCTCGTACGTGATGAATCCCTTCCGATACAGCGACATGAGCGACTGGTCGAAGGTTTGCATCCCGTACTGCTTCGCTCCCTCCTGGATGGCCGACTTTATCATGAGGGTCTTCTCGGGAGACAGCAGATAGTCCTGGATCGTGGAGGTGGTGAGCATGACTTCCACCGCCGGGACTCGCCCCTTCCCCTCTGCCCGGGGGATCAGGCGTTGGGAGATCACGGCTTGCAGAGTCGTGGCGAGCAGGAAACGGATCTCCGCATGCTGGTGCGGAGGGTAGAACGAGAGGATCCGGTTGACCGTCTGCGGAGCGTCGATCGTGTGGAGGGTGGAGAGCACCAGGTGCCCCGTATCCGCGGCCATGAGGGCGATGGACATCGTCTCGGCATCCCGGATCTCTCCGAGCAGGATCACGTCCGGATCCTGGCGCAGGATGTACTTGAGCGCGCCCTTGTACGTCTCGGTGTCGAGACCGACTTCGCGCTGGCTGATGACGCACTTGTCATCGCGATGGAGGAACTCGATCGGGTCTTCCACCGTGATGATGTTGCGCGCGACGGTGCGATTGACCGCATCGATCATGGCCGCGAGGGTCGTCGATTTTCCGCTTCCCACCGTGCCGGTGACGAGGATCAAGCCGCGCGGGCGCAGCGCGAGCTGTTCGACGATGGCGGGAAGGTTGAGATCCTCGATCGCGGGAACGCCGAGGGGCACGTGCCGCACCGCCATGGCGATCGTGCCGCGCTGGTAGAAGAAGTTGGCCCGGAAGCGCGCCAGCCCCGGCACGCCGAAGGCGAAATCGATCTCACGACTCTGAAGGAAGTCTTCCTTCTGCTTCTCGCTCAGGACCTGATCGAGGACCGCTTCCAGATCCTTCGTCCCGGGAGGGGTTACGTCCACCGGGAAGAGCGCGCCGTCGACCCTCAGATTCGGGCGGGTTCCCACCTTGAGATGGAGGTCGGAAGCGCCCGCCTCCATCATCGTCTCGAGCAGCCGGCGAAAATCCACGGGCGTTCTCCTGATGACCATCACGGACGCGCCCGGCCGCACCGCTCGAGGCAGGGATCAATCGGGTCGAACCAGGAAGAGCGTCTGATTGAACTCCACCGGGCTGGCGTTCTCCACGGCCGACTTCACGACCACTCCGGAGACTTCCGCCTCGATCTCGTTCATCAACTTCATCGCCTCGACGATGCAGACGACTTGCCCTTTCTCGACGCGCGATCCCACTTCGACGTAGTTCGGTGCATCCGGACTGGGCGCCCGGTAAAAGGTGCCAACCATGGGAGACCGGATCTCGACGAGACCAGCCTCCGCAGGACTGATCGGCTCGGCCGGCGCCAGCGCTTCGGGCACGGGCGGCGGCAGGTGGATCCCGGCGGGCGGCACGAAATGATGCGGACTCCCGTGGCTGGGCGCATCTCCGTTGGAGTGGCCCAAGCGGCGGGTCATCCGGATCGTGCGACCCTCCCCCCAGGAGACCTCGAGCTCATCGATATCGCTCTCCTGGAAGATCTTGACGAGCCTCCTGATGTCATCGACCTGCATCGATCGTTTCTCCAGTGGTGGCGCTTACGGGGACTGCCCGCCGGTTACCGCGCCGGATCGGCGATCAGCTCGCCAAGCGCATACAGCCCAGCCAGGTAGCTGACCCTGCCCAACCCTGTGACGACTCCCTGGCAGGCAGTGGCGGTCAGGTGGATTCGGCGAAAACTCTCACGCGCGTGCGTATTGCTCAAGTGGACCTCGATCACCGGCAGGAGCGCTCCGGCGATCGCGTCCCTCAGGACCACGCTGGTGTGAGCAAGACCTCCGGGATTGAGCAGGATCCCATCGACTCCCTGCTGTTTCGCTCCATGGAGTCGTTCGATCAGCTCCCCTTCGTGATTCGATTGGAAAAACTCGGTCTCCAGGTTCCAGGCGAGACCCGCCTTCCGGATCGCTTCGTTCAGCTCGGAAAGCGTCTCCTTGCCGTAAACCTCGGGCTCGCGAATGCCGAGTCGATCGAGGTTCGGCCCATGGATGATGAGGATGCGTTTCATGTGCCCAGCACGTAGTGGATCGCCTCGCGCACGCGATCCCCTGGAACTTGGTCCGACACCGTAGCCCGCCCCAACTCGGGTGTCAACACCCACGCCGGCCCGCGGGAGCTGGCCTTCTTGTCCATCTCGAGCGCGCGCAGGATCTCGTCCGCCTGCAGATCGCACGCCCGGGTGGGAAGCCCGAACCGGTCGATCAGAGATTCGATCCGAAAGAGCGAGGACACCGGCAGGTCCGCCACTTGTGTGGAGAGTTGAGCGGCCGCGACCATTCCGACCGCGACCGCCTCTCCGTGGAGGAATCGCTCGAAGCGGGTCACCGCCTCCACCGCGTGTCCGACGGTGTGACCGAAATTGAGAAGGCGTCGCAGACCCAGATCGGTCTCGTCCTCCTCCACGATCCGCGCCTTCACGCCCAGTCCGCGCGCCACGACCTCTTCCAGCCGCTCCGAGCGCAGGAGTCGCTCCGGCTCCACCTCTTCCAGGAGCTCGATGAGGCGGACATCGCGGATCACTCCGCACTTCATCACTTCCGCGAGACCGGCGCGAAATTCACGCTCGGGCAAGCTCATCAACCACTCGGGAGAGATCAGGACGGCGCTCGGCTGGTGGAACGCTCCCACCATGTTCTTGTGGTGGCCGTAATTGACGCCGGTCTTGCCTCCCACCGAGCTGTCCACCATCGCAAGCAGGGTGGTCGGGATCTGCACGTAGCGAATGCCGCGCTGGTAGGTCGCGGCCGCGAATCCCCCGACGTCGCCCAACACACCGCCGCCGAAGACCGCGAGCACTCCGTCGCGATGCACCTTCTCGGCCAGCAGATGATCATAGATTCGAAAGAGGGTCTGATGCGACTTGGCGGGCTCTCCGGCATCGAGGCAGAGCACCGAGGCCTCGATTCCCGCAGAGCCGAGACCGGACAACAGGTCGCGTCCCCAGAGCTCCCATACGCGCGTGTCCGAGACCACGGCCCACCGCGCCGGACGCGCATCCTCGAAGAGATGGCGCAAGTCCCAGTCGCGCCAGGGGCCGATGCGAACCGGGTACGAGCGATGCCCCAGATTGACTTTCAGCTCGATCACGTCGGATCCACCGCCTGGAAGGTCCGGGCGATGGCCAGCACCTCTCGCAGGTACGGAAGCTTGGTGCCGGGTGGATTGAACACCGAGACATCGATCAAGAAGTACCGGTCTCCCCGTTGAAAGCCGAACGAGCGAAACGGCCCGCCGATGACGTACTTGTCGTTCTGCCAGATCCCATGCAGCAGCGTGGCCGGCTCGCCGTCGAGCTTTCCTGCCTCCGCTCCGGAGCGTTCTCGCAACACGTAATCTCCATCGTAATAGATCCGTCCCAAACGGTCGCGCAGATCGAGGAGCGCCTCGGGAGATCCCGGCGCCTCGGACAGCGGCATCCAATGAACCAGGACGAAGCGGGCCGGTTCTCCCTCGACCACGCGATAGATGCGCACGACCCGCCCTTCGCGATCTTCCCCGGTGGAATAGCCGCGCGGAATCACGATCTCGAAACCGTAGTTCTGCGCGACGTACTCCTCCATCTCGGAATCGGATCCGGTCGCTTCGAGGAGCGGTCCCATCACTTCCTGGAGCGCGACGTCGAAGCGCTCGACCATCGTTTCTCCCCGCTCGCGCAGGAACGCGGTCAATCCTTCCGGCGAACCGGCATGCAGGAGCAGCACCGCTTGCCCCTTGGCCCAGGCATTCTCGATGATTCGATAGTCGGTGGGGAGCGCGGCCATCTCCTCGCGCTCGCGGCGCGAGATCAG
>CAMPIC010000368.1 GCA_946886185.1 uncultured bacterium | reverse complement strand
TTCTCCAATCGGCCTCCGATCGCGCGGGCGCGGCGGGTCATGTTTTCCAGCCCAGTTCCCCCGTTCGAGCCGGGAGAGGCGCCGAATCCGCGTCCATCGTCGGTCAGCTCGATCCGCGCGATCCCGGTGGAGCCGCCGGGCATCGAGCCGTTTCCGTTGCTCGCCTCGTACTCCGGACCGCAGGTGAGCCCGAACTCGAGCCGGACGTTCTCGCAGTTGGAGTGCTTCAGGCTGTTGTGCAGCGCTTCCCGAAACAGCAGCGTCACGTCCCGCTTCCATTCCACCGAAACGCGGATGGCGCGAAGCGGCTCGGACAGCCCGATCACCTCCACCTGCACGAGCGTGTCCGCGAACAAGTTGGTCCCGAAGTCGTGCAAGTGCGAGGCGACTTCGTAGAGGAGATCCTTCGAGGGACTGAGCATCCAGATGAATCCGCGCGTCTCCCGCGACAAATCCTGCGCCGCTTCGAACACCTTCCGCAGGTACGGGACAGCGGGATGATCCGAGGATCCCAGATTCCGTTCGGCCAGCGCGGAGAAGAGGGTGATCTTCGTGATCTTGTGTCCGAGCGCATCGTGGTAGTCGCGTGAAATTTGCTCACGGACCCGCTCCCGCTCGCTCATGCGCATCCGCTCCACCGTCATCGATTGTGCGATCTGCTGGCGGACACGCAAGTGATGCAGCAGCCAGGCGATCGAGCCGACGCTCAGCGCCGACATCAGGTAGAACCACCAAGTTTGATAGAACGGCGGACGGATGTGAATCGGGATGGAAATTCCGGCCTCGTTCCACACTCCGTCGCTGTTTGCCGCCTTGACCCGCAAGGTGTAGCGGCCCGGATCGAGGTTGGTATACGCCGCGTAATGGCGGGTTCCGGAGTGGATCCAGTCCGAATCGAAGCCGTCGAGCCGGTAGGCGTACTGATTCCGTTCGGGATTGCCGAAGTCGAGTGCCGCGAACTCGAAGGAGAAGAAGTCATCCTTTGGGCCGAGCTGCAATCCCTCTGCCAGGCGTGTTTGGCTGAGTGGGACTTCCTGATCGAACAGCCGAAAGCTGGTCATCGCAATGGTCGGAGGCACGGGATTGAACGCAAGATCCTCGGGATGGAAACAGTTGAAACCGTTGCTTCCGCCGAAAACCAGCTCTCCAGATTGCATGCGCACGCGGCTGCCGATGGAGAACCGGTCGCTCTGCAGGCCATCGCTCGCATCATAGTTGCGGAAGGTTTCGGTCTCGGGATCGAAGCAGCTCATGCCCTGATTGGTCGCGATCCAGAGGCGACCTCCCGCATCCTCCAGGATCCCATCCACCTTGTTGCCCGGCAGACCTTCGCGCGTCGTGTAATACGTGAACGTTTCCGTGGCGCGATCGAAGAGGTTGAGCCCGCCGCTGTACGTTCCGACCCAGAGGCGACCCTTCGAGTCCTCGAACAGGTCCGTGATCGACTTGTTGTTCGGAGTGCGCGGATCATCCGGCGCATAGACGTAGTGGGTGAATCGCTCCGTCACAGGATCGAGCCTGCTGAGGCCGCCGATATACGTCCCGATCCACAGGATGCCGGCGCGATCCTCCAAGATCACACGCACGGTCGCCGCGGGGAGCCCGTACTGGTCGCCGGTGACTTGAAATGCTTCGATCGAGCCTGTCTCTCCATCGCGCCGGAACAGTCCCCAGCCGGTGCCGACCCACAGGTTGCCGCGCCGGTCCTCCGCGAGGCAGCGCACGCCTCCGTTCGGAACCGGAATCGAGATGGTCGTTCGGGACGCATCCAGACCGCTCCGTTTCTCGAATCCCATGTTCGTGCCGACCCAGATCGAGCCGTCGGCGCTGCGGCACAAGCTGGTGATGACCGAGCCGGAGTGTGATGCGCCATCGCCGGACCGCGATCGTTCGTCGCTGGAACTCGATGCGCGATCGCCGGACCGCGATCGTTCGTCGCTGGAGCTCGATGCGCCATCGCCGGACCGCGATCTTTCGTCGCTGGAGCTCGATGCGCGATCGCCGGACGCTGATGGGCCGTCGACGGCGCTCGCGAGATGACGCGTCCATTTGCCGCTCGAATCGAGTACGCCGAGCCCGTTGCCCGTACCGATCCAGAGCGCTCCCGACGGAGCTTCCAGGATCGAGACCGCGAGCTCACCTTCGGCGGACACCTCGCGTTCATCGGGCAACCGGTAGTGGGGAAAGCGCATGGCGCGCTCGTTCCACAGATCGACTCCCTTGCCCGTGCCGATCCAGAGAATGCCGGTCCGATCCCGGAGAAGCGTCATGACCTGATCATGTCCGAGACTCGACGGATCGGCGGGGTCGTGGCGATAGATGCGGAATCGATCGGCGACACGATCGTAGATGGCAAGTCCCTCATGCGTGCCGACGGCGAGCAGGGTGCTATCCGCGTGAATGCATCGAGCGCGCGCGCCTTCCTCTCCCTCGCGCCCGGTCAGATAGCCTTCCAGGCTTCCCGTTTCGGGGTCGAGGCGCAGGAGCTCGCCTCGGCTCGTGAGCAGCCAGATCGAATCCGTTCGTTCCGTTCTGTCCTCGCGAGGATCGCGATCGGTCGCGCCGATCGCTGTGATCTCGGACGAAGTCGGATAACGCCGCACCTGCAGAGAGTCGCCCACCCTGATCAACCCGCCTCCGCGTACGATCCCCCAAACTGCGTTTCCTTCCGGTTCAGGAACCAGTTCGAAGATGACCTCCGGCGCGATCGGCGCCGCTCCGAACGTTCCGCGTTCGTCTTTGTAGAACAGGCCGTGCTCCGTGGCCGCCCAGAGGCGGCCGGCACCATCCTCGGCGAGATCGAGCGTGCGCCCTCGCAATGCGAAATCTCGCTGGAAATGGGGTCGATCGCCGGAGACGAAGCGATCCGACCCTTCCTCGGTCGCAATCCACAGGACGCCGTCGCGATCCTCGAGCAAACCATGCACGATCTGATGCGAGAGTCCGGTGGAATCGGCCGCCTGTTCGAAGTGCTGCGCGATGCCGGTATCGGGGTCGAGCCGATCCACGCCGCCGATCCCGAAGGACACCCAGAGGTAGCCCTCGCGGTCTTCGACGACCGCGGTCACGTAATTGCCAGCGATCGACGTCGGCTCGGTCGGATCGTGACGGTAGACCCGGACGGAGTGCCCGTCGTACCGATTCAGGCCGTCGTCGGTCGAGATCCAGACGAAGCCCCGGCGATCCTGATAGAGCGAGTGGACCGTATCGCTGGACAATCCGTCGCCCGTGTCGACATGGCGAAAGACGGACACGGGAGACCACGCGCCGAGTGATCTCGGACGCCGAGCAACCGCGGAATGCGGCGTATGAGGCGCGGAAGCAGCGGAATCCCGCCCGACGTGTCCGGATGCGTCCGCGGAATGCGGCACAGGAAGGGCGGAAGCGGCGGAATCGGGTCTGCCATGTCCGGAGGCGCTCGATGGGGCGGCGTCCGCCACATGCAGGGACGCGGGGGCGGAAAGGATGCAGCTGCCGAGCATCCAGCATGCGGCCCGAGCGGGCCATCGGATGGATGGGGATCGAATCAAATGAGCAGGCACTCTTCCTCGAACCGGCGACTATGAGTGTACCATCAACCTTGCGACGGGGCGCCGCAGGTCCGCTCCACGGGGCAGGGGAGAGTAAGCGCGGCGGCCCGAAATGCGGTCCCGTCCCGCAATCGTGGGAGGTTCGACATGGATCGGCCGACCAAGACGATTCCGAACAGAACTAACGAGCCGGCTTGCGCACCAGGAGGGTGCTCGCGATGACACCACCTCCCTCTCCCGATGTCCGCGGACCGCGAAAGCCTGCAACGTCCGGTTCCAAGGTCCCGGAGAAGCCGACGTCCGAGGCCCCGGCGAAGGTCAACCTTCCTCCTCGCCGTACCTGGCTCACCTTCCTGATCATTCTGGCGGTGAACTATGTGGTGATGAGGATGATCTTCGCGGAGCCCGAAGCGGTTTCCATTCCCTATACCACGTTCAAGGAACAGGTGGCCGACCGCAATGTAGAAGCGATTTACAGCAAGGGCGAGCGGATCGAAGGACGTTTCGTCGAAGCGGTGATCTGGCCGCCGCCGGATGACGATGTTTCGCGAAGTACCGCACCCGTTCCGGGGGATGATACCTCCGAACCCGCTGTCGGGCCGACCTCCGACGCCACCGATACACAAGCGAGCGATCGTCCCGAAGGCGCCACGCAACAAGCCGAACGCGAACCAGACTCTCCCTTGCCGGGATGGTTCGGTCCCGATGAAC
>CAMPIC010000367.1 GCA_946886185.1 uncultured bacterium | reverse complement strand
CGCGACTGCCGCGCCCATTCCATCTGGTTGACGCGCACCTGAGGATCATCGCTCGCGCGCCGGAAGCTCCGATCGGCGTCGTGATACAGGTCCTCGCCACGCGCCACGACCCAATCGACGAGACCCGCTTCGAGGAGAGGGCAGAGCGACGCGAGGCCGGTCTCGTGTTCCGCGAAGGGTCCCGCTACAGAGATCGCGAACGTCGTGGTCGGTTCAGAGAGCAGCTCCGCGAGAAAGCGTCCTCCTTCGAGCAACGAGGAGGAAAGACGCTCTTCGAACGACTCCTGGATGAATGCAGGAACCGTGTCGCGGCGTTGCCCGACCTGTCCGCCTTGCGGAGGAGCGGATGGGCCGCTGCCAGAATCGGCCACGTCGCCATCGCGCGGCTCCGCTCGGGAACCGTCGAACGTCGATCCCGGAAATGCGGGGGTTTTGGAGAGATCTTCTTCCATGAAACCTCAACGCAGAGGAGCGATCCACCGCGGCCGACGCGGTCGAGATCCGCCGGGCTGCGCGACCGCCCCCTCAGGTCTGCCGCGAGTCTATCACGGAGCGTCGCATGTCTTCGTTTGGCCGAAAGCCGAGGAACTCCATGGTCGCGAACGGCCCGGCGTGAGGCTAAGCTGATCGCTCGGTGTCCGGGAACGGGATGCGGGCCTCGAAGACATCGGAACGTCGAGAGGAGATCGGTATGAAGAACGGCGGCAACGACCCGGCTGTGTTCGCGGAACGGCGCCTCGGTCTGGGCGTGGATCCGCGCACCAAGTTGGTGAAGATCATTCCGGAGTTGGAGCGTGAGAGCGTGATTCTCCTGCCGACGGACACGATCTACGGAATCTCCTGTCGATGGGACAGCCAGGCGGCGCGGGATCGCGTCCAGCGTCTCAAGGGGCCCGATCGACTCGCGTTCTTCGTCGCGCTCATCTCCGACCGGGAAATGGCGTTCCGCTACGCCGAGCAGCCCAGCCTCGAATGCATGGAAGTGCTGGATTCCGCCTGGCCGGGACCGGTGACCGCGATCCTGCGCCTGCGCCCCCACGCGGCGCCCGACTTCTGCGCGAGTCCGGAAGGAACGCTCGCGTTCCGCCTCCCGAACAGCGCCTGTCTCCAGGAGCTCGTCCAGGGAGTCGGCGTGCCGATCGTTTCCACGAGCGCGAATCGCACCGGGGAATCGCATGCCGACTCCGCGGAGGCGGCCTGGAAGATTTTCGGCGATGGCATGGACCTCTATGTCGACGCCGGACCGCAGGAGGCGCTCCCTTCGACGCTCGTCGACCTGACCCGCGATCGCCCCAGGCTGCTGCGCGTGGGGCTCCAGGCGCTTCGCGGGCTGACCGTGGAAGGCGACCCGTACCGAGAGTGAAGCGGGCAGCGCCTTCCCGCGACGGTTCCTCGCGCGATCCACATGCCCTCTGGGCTGCTCCTTGACCCGCCAAGAGGGCGCCCCTAGGCTTCCCGAATCCCCTGCAGCGCGGGTCGTACCGGTCGCGACCTGTCTCGCGCCTGGGCGAAAAGGAGGAGCGTTCCCTTGTATCGGATCCTGGTCGTCTGCACCGGCAACGTCTGCCGCAGCCCGATGGCGGAAGGGATTTTGCGGGACCTGCTCGAGAACGAGGGCCTGGGAGATCAGGTCGAGGTCCGCTCCGCCGGGACCTGGGCGGTGTCCGGTAGCCCCGCGAGCGAGAACGCGGTGAGGATCTCGGCCGACCTCGGGATCGACATCGAAGAGCATCGCTCCACGCCGCTTTCACACGCGCTCATCCACGGAGCGAACCTGATCCTCACCATGGAGCCGGGACACCTCGAGGAAATCGTGGTCCACGTGCCGGAAGCGCGCAGCAAGGCGCATCTGCTCACCGCATACGCGGAGCCGGAAAACGGTTTGAACCGCGGAGTGGACGATCCGATCGGCGGAGCGCTCTCCGAATACGAAAGAACCTACCGCGAGCTGCATCGCCTGCTTACCGCGGCCCTTCGCAGGATCGTTCCGGAGGTGCGGGCACAGTCAGACGGGTCGAACGGAGCGCAAGCCGGCTCGAAATAGGGAGGTGCGATGCTGGGGAACGTGGAGCGCGTCGATCCGGAGATTGCGAGGGCGATTCGAGGGGAGCTGAGCCGCCAGCGCGACGGCCTGGAGCTGATCGCGTCGGAGAACTTCACCCATCCGGCGATTCTGGAAGCGGCGGGATCGGTTCTCACGAACAAGTACGCGGAAGGGTATCCGGAGAAGCGCTACTACGGAGGTTGCGAGTTCGTCGATCAGATCGAGTCGCTCGCGATCGCCCGCGCCAAGGAGCTTTTCGGCGCCGCCCATGCCAACGTCCAGCCGCACAGCGGGGCGAACGCGAACCTGATCGCGTATTTTTCGGTGCTTGAACCGGGAGACAAGATCCTCGGACTCAACCTGTCTCACGGCGGGCATCTCACGCACGGACTGGCGGTCAACTTCAGCGGCCGTTTCTTCCAGGTGGTTCCCTATGGAGTGTCGCGGGAAACGGGGCAAATCGATTACGACGCGCTCGAAGCGCTCGCGACCGAGCATCGTCCCAAGCTGATCGTGGCGGGAGCCAGCGCGTATGCCCGGACTCTCGACTTCGCGCGGTTCCGGCAGATCGCCGATCTGGTCGGGGCGAAGCTCATGGTCGACATGGCGCACATCGCCGGCCTGGTGGCGGCGGGAGTACATCCCAGTCCGGTTCCGCACGCGCACCTGGTGACTTCCACGACCCACAAGAGTCTGCGCGGTCCTCGCAGCGGGTTCGTGCTTACCGACGCGGATCATGCGGTGGGCGTGGACAAGACGAATTTCCCGGGCATGCAAGGCGGTCCGCTCATGCACGTGATCGCGGGGAAGGCGATCTGCTTCCGGCTCGCGATGGCGCCGGAGTTCAAGACCTATCAGAAGCAGGTGGTGGCGAACGCGAAGAAGCTGGCCCAGACCCTGCTCGGACGCGGATTCGCGGTCGTCTCCGGAGGCACCGACACGCATCTCTTCCTGCTCGATCTTTCCGCCCAGGGATACAGCGGGAAAAAGGCGGAGCGTTGGCTGGAGGATGCGGGGATCACGGTGAACAAGAACACCGTCCCCGGCGAGACGGCCTCCCCCTTCGTGACCTCCGGGATCCGGATCGGAACTCCCGCGGTCACGACGCGCGGGATGGGCGAATCGGAGATGGAGCGGATCGGCGGTTGGATCGCCGACGTCCTGGATTCGGAAGGGGATGAATCGATCGGCCAGAAGACGCGCGAACGGGTGCGGGAGCTGACCGGGGCATTTCCGCTTTACCCCGGCCTCGACGGTTGAGGCGGTCGCAAGCAACCCAGCAAGAGAAACCGCGGAGCCGGGGCCGCACCGCAGCGGCGCCGGAACACTCGGAAAGGCCCACGGGGAACCCGCGTGGGACGGGCGCGTTTATGCCGCGGGTCCCTTCCGGGGATCCATTCGGCCGCCTCGTGAGTTGCGATAGGCGGGTGAAAGCAGGTCGGCGCGGGAAGCGATAGAGGACCGAATATCGCCGAGCGGGTCGCGAACCGGCGGAGGAGGTAGGAGGAGAATGCATCCCGATATCCGGGAGATCCAGACGGTGATCGAGGCGGAAGCCGGCACGGTCCAGGATGTGATGGGGGAAATCGGCAAGGTCATCGTGGGACAGAAACATCTGGTGGAGAGCCTCCTGGTGGGGTTGCTCGCCGACGGTCACATCCTCCTGGAGGGCGTGCCCGGTCTTGCGAAGACGCTGTCCGTCAAGACGCTCGCCGACACGCTCGACTTGAGCTTCGCGCGGGTCCAGTTCACGCCGGACCTGCTTCCGGCTGACCTCACCGGAACGCTGGTGTACAACCCCAAGACGGGCGACTTCGACACCCGACGGGGTCCCATCTTCGCTAGCCTGATTCTGGCGGACGAGATCAACCGCGCGCCCGCCAAGGTGCAGAGCGCGCTCCTCGAAGCGATGCAGGAGAAGCAGGTCACGATCGGGACGCAGACCTTCGAGCTGCCGCGTCCGTTCCTGGTCCTCGCGACGCAGAATCCGATCGAGCAGGAGGGCACCTACCCTCTCCCCGAGGCGCAGGTCGATCGGTTCATGCTCAAGCTCGAGGTCACCTATCCCACCAAGGATGAAGAGCGACGGATCCTGGAGCAGATGTCCGGGATCAAACCGCCGGCGGTCCGCAAGGTGGCGAACGCGGAACAGATCCTGCGCGCCCGCGAAGCGGTCCGGATGGTCTACGTGGACGAGAAG
>CAMPIC010000366.1 GCA_946886185.1 uncultured bacterium | reverse complement strand
CGGGAGTACCCGCGCCTGCACCGCCGCCCACTCCCGCTCCGGGAGTACCCGCGCCTGCACCGCCGCCCACTCCCGCTCCGGGAGTACCCGCGCCCGCACCGCCGCCCACTCCCGCTCCGGGAGTACCCGCGCTTGCACGCGCGTCGAATCCCGGCAGCTCGAACAGCCGGCCGGACTCCATGTACTCCTTGATGATCCCTGAAGGCTTGTAGAACGGTCCGAGCTCTCGCTCCAGCGTCGCGGCCGCGTGATACCCGATTGGAATTCCGGTCACGTTCATCAGTTGGAACGGTCCCATCCCGATCCGGAAGCCTTCGATCGCCGCCTGCTCGATGGTCGCGGCGTCAGCCACCTTCTCCTCGAGGAGCCGCGCGGCTTCGTTGATCCACGGCACGAAGAAGCGGTTCACCACGAACCCGGGCGCATCGGCGGACGCGATGGGCGTCTTTCCGATCTGCTCCTGCAAGAGCCAGGCGCGGCGCACCGACTCACCCGGCGTCTGAGGACCGGCGATCACTTCGACCAGCCGGTTCTTCGCGGGATGATAAAAGTAGTGCAGCCCGAGGACGCGCTCGGGATGAGGCGTCGTCTCGGCAATCTGGCGCACATAGAACGACGACGTGTTGGTCGCGAGCAGACAATCGGCTCGGGTGGCCTCCGCCAACCTGCGGAACACGTCCCGCTTGACCTCGAGATCCTCGAAGACCGCCTCGATCACGAGATCGATATCGCGCAGCCGCGACCAATCGAGGGTGGGCTCGATCCGCTGGCGAATCTGCTCGGCCTGATCGGACCGGAAAATCTTCCGCTCCACTCCCTCTGCGAGAGTGCGCTCGATCGCGGTTCGCCCTCGATTCAGCGCGGCTTCGTCGATGTCGAGCAGCAGCACGGAGAACCCTTCGGTGGCGAATTTCTGCGCGATTCCCGAGCCCATATTCCCTGAGCCCACGACCGCTATCTTCTCGATCGGATTCATCTCAAAACTCCTTGTCGGCCCATTTCACCCCGCGCAGCGAGTTCGTCATCCATCCGCGTAGGCCCGAAGACTGGGCCGTCTCCCTAGCGCAAACCCGGTGCGCCCGGCGCTGATCTCACTCCGCCACTGACGTCATTCCATCCCGGATCTCACTCCGGCGCTGACCTCACTCCGTCTCTGATGCAGCCTCGTCGCTATCTCCGCCGACAGCGTGACGGGCGCCGGCGAACAGATATCCCACGGTGCCGCGGCCGCCATATCCATAATAGGCGCCTGCTTCCTGAGCGACCCAGGCGCGCGCCTCTCGATTGCAGTGCGGGGAGTCGAGCTCTCCCGCCTGCCGCGCGGTCCTCTCGAAATACTCTCCCCAGACCGATTCGGGCATGAGCATGGTGAAGAGCGTGTCGTATCCGAACGCCTCGAGGAGCGCTCGATAGCCGGGCTCGTTGGTGAACCGGAATCGTCCTTGCTCGAAGATCGCGCGCACGACTGGCTCGGGTTGGTGCTCGCGCTCTTCCACGATCTCGCCTTCGAGCCCCGACAGGTCTCTCAGCAGATCCCGTGCTGCCGCCGGCGATTCTCCGTCGAGATAGATGAGATCGGACAGAAGCAGGCATCCGCCCGGCGCGAGGTGGACGCCGATCTGTTCGAGCGCGCGCACGCGATCGAGCGCGGTGAGCACGCCACCGAACGCGCAAACGAAATCGAACGCGCGGATGGGGAGATTCCAGTGGCCGAGATCCATCAGACGCGCTTTGACCCGCTCGGCGAGTCCGGCTACTTCCGCGAGTTCGCGGATCGCCCGCACTGACGCTTCGTCCGAGTCGATCGCGGTGACGCGGCATCCGAACTCTCTCGCCAAGTGGAGCGCCGCCGCGCCGTTTCCGGCTCCGACATCGAGCACGTGATGCTCCGGACCGAGCGCCACTCCCCGCGCGGCCAGATCCAGGAGCCCGGAAGTCATCGGATAGCGGAAATCCGGCAGCGTGACGGAACTCATGACGCGATCTCCGAGGTCGTTGGTGCGCTCATTGTCTTCTGTCGCCGCTGCGTCTTATCCGTAGCGTCCTACCGTGACTTTCGGATAAGTGCGCTCGAACGTGCGGATTTTCGCACGCGGGCACCCTCCTCCGATTCCTGCAGTCAGCCCCGATCCAGGCAGTTGCCGTCTGCGATCACGACGTCGACCTTCAACGATCAACATCCCCGATTGCCTCGGAGATCATACCCGAGGTTCCGGACCGCGACGTTCGTTCGCTGGTCCTTTCGATCCGGAACCCTTCGTCATCCAAGGCGTTGTTGGATGGTGGATTGAACGGGCGGGCCGGCTCCCGCACGGAACGGCGGATTGAAGCGGGCGGGCCGGCTCCCGCACGGAACGGCGAATTGAAGCGGGCGGGCCGGCTCCCGCACGGAACGGCGGATTGAAGCGGGCGGGTCGGCTCCCGCACGGAACGGCGAATTGTCGCGCGGCTCGGACTCACGGATCGTGAACCGTTCGCGCGGCGCGGTCATCGCGATTGCGCATTGTCCGAGGGCACTCGCAGGGATCGTGGATCATGCGCATGGGCCGGTCGCCGCACGTCTGGTATCAGCAACGAAAGAGGGAGGTATCCATCATGTCTCCGAGAATCAGCTATCAACAGCAATCCTCCGGCGCGCTTCAAGCCATGTTCGGCCTCGAGCGCTATGTTCGCAACTGTGGGCTCGAGCACTCGCTGCTCGAACTGGTCAAGTCGCGCGCCTCGCAGATCAACGGATGCGCCTACTGCATCGACATGCATTGGAAGGATGCCCGCGCCGCCGGTGAGACCGAACAAAGGCTCTATTCGCTCGCGGCCTGGCGGGAAACGACGTTCTATACCGAGCGCGAGCGAGCGGCTCTCGAGTGGACCGAGGCGCTGACCCTCATCTCGCAGAACGACGTCTCCGACGAGCTGTATGAGCGCGTCCGCCGCCATTTCAGTGAGGAGGAGCTGGTGAACCTCACGATGGCGGTCATCACGATCAACGGCTGGAATCGGCTCGCGATCCCGTTCCGTACCGAGCCCGGCAGCTACCAACCCGGGGCGGCAACCGCAGCGGCACACGCCCCGGCAAGCCGGTAGCATCGTCCTGCGCGCGGATGGTCAGGCAACCACACCCGGAGACTGCCCGTCGCGACGACGCTAGAATTGCGCGGCCCCACGCTTGGACGGGGGGCCGCACAATCATGAAGGCCGCCATGAGCCGCCTGAAAGGCCTCGTGAAGGCGCCATGAAGGCCCAGGAAGGCGCCATGAAGGCGGATTGGTAACGCGGGGATCGCGATGAGGAAACTGCGCCCCGACATGACGGTGCGATTGGTCGCGCACAGCTTCCCCGAATCTCGGGAGGTGTTCCGCCGTTACGGCGAGGAAGCGGACCGGAAGGTCTTCGGGCACCTGGAACCTCTCGAACGGTTCGCGCGGCGGCGCAACGTCGACCTGGAGCGATTGCTGGCTGACCTCGCGACGGCCACGGGGGCGGAGATCGACCGAAATGCGGCGCGCGACGAACGGCTGCATCGTCCGTTCATCCTGATCGCGCTCTTCGTCACACTCTCCCTGGGAGTCGGTTGGGGCGGCTATCTCCTCGCACGGATGGGACCGGAGCGAAGCTTCGACGCGGTTCCCGCGGCGCACGTGATCGCCCACGGCGCCGCGCAGCTCTGGGGATTCGTTGCGATCTTCGTGGCCGGCATCGCGACGCGATACTTGCCGTCCGCCACGGGTCAGAGCGCAGCTTTAGCCGCAGTGCGCGATTGGATGCTCTGGTCGCTCTCGGCCGGCGTGCTGGGTGGCTTCCTCTGGGGGGCGATGCCGGACTCACTCTCGGTTCTGGGAGGGGCGAGCGGGATCGCGCTTCTCTCGGGCGCCGCGACGTATCTGGCACTCGCGGTGCGCCTGACCAGGAAGAAGCTGAGCCAGGTCTGGGTGCGCCATGTCATCGCTGCAGCGGTCTGGCTCGTGGCGTGGGCCTGTTGCACGCTACTTCTGCAGGTCCGTGCCGGCGCTCAGGGACCGGGCGCGTTCACCACGAACGCGCGGCAAGTCGGGATGGACCTCGCGCTGTTCGGGTTCGCGCTGGGCTCCGTCTATGGGTTCGGTCGAAATCTGCTGCCGGGATTCCTCGGGACGGGCAAACCGCCGCGCGCGCTTCCCGAAATCGCGCTTTGGCTGCACAACGGCGGACTGCTTCTTCTGCTGAGCGGACGCTGGCTACACACCGATCCTCTCCTCGTCGGCGGCCCACGTTTGCTT
>CAMPIC010000365.1 GCA_946886185.1 uncultured bacterium | reverse complement strand
ACCGCATCCATGGCCATCGGTTCGAGTACGGAAGTCGTCTCCTCGGCAGGACAAGCGCTGCGCGAGCTCGCCAGTTCGTTGATGTCGATCGAGCGCCAGCCGCTCATCGATCTGCAGGCGCGGCAACAGAGCCTCGCCGCCCAACGAGACGCCTTTCGAACCCTCGGCTCCAAGCTCTCCTCGCTAAGCCGCCTGGTGGAGGACTTCGCGGCTCCCGGCTCGCTCTCCGCGCTGCGGGCGATGAAAGTCGGCGATCTGGCAGATGCTCCGTTCCGAGCTTCCGCGAGATTCACCGCGAGCGCGGGCCGGCACGACATCAAAGTGCTCCAGCTCGCCGCGCATCACGGAGTCGCCTAGCAAACGCTTCCCGGCGCGGAAGCGACCTTGGCGGCGGCGTTCGGTCCCGGCAGCTCCACGTTCCGCTTCGAAGTCGTGGTCGGCGGCGCCGCGCGCGAAATCTCCGTGACCACGGAGAACGGCGCGACTGACGCGGAGGTGTTGACCTCCGTTGCGGAAGCGATTCGCGCATCCGGCACCGGGGTGCACGCCTCGGTGCTTTCGGTCGGCGCGGGGAATCGTCGCCTGCTGCTCCAATCGACGGCGGGTGGAGAGGCGGGGCGCATCCAATCGATCTCGGATCTCGAGGGCGATCTCATGGCCAGGCTCGGTCTGACCTCGCTGGGGTCGGGCGAGTCGTTCGGATCGGCCACCGTGGTTCCGCCCAGCGACGCGATCGTCCTCTTCGACGGCGTCGAGATCCGCAGCGACACCAACACGCTCGCCGACGTCATTCCCGGTGTGACTCTTTCTTTGACCTCCACCTCCGAGGCGAGTCACGTGCTCACGGTGGAGCGCGATTCCGACGCCGCGGTCAAGAAGCTTCAGGAGCTGATCACCGCGGTCAACGCCACGCTCGACGAGGTGTACGCGTGGACTCGTCCCGCCGATGCGGACTCCGGCCAATCGCTCGGAGTGCTGGCGGGAGCGACCGGCCTCGGATCGTTCCGCAACTCGCTCCGCATGATGATCGGAGGATCCTACTCCACGGAGGATCCGGCTCTGGGGAGGCTCGCCGATCTGGGGATCAGCGCAGATCGCCAGGGCCGCCTCACTCTGAAGGAAGCGGAGTTCCGTGAGGCGCTTCAGTCCAATCCCCAAGCGGTCGAAGAACTATTCAACGGCGAAAACGGTTTGGCGGTGAAGATCGGAGCATTTCTCGATCAGTTCACCAAGACCGGAGGCGTCTTCGACCAGCAGCAGCAAGCGGCGCAATCCCGCATCGATCTCTACGCGCGCAGGATCTCCAGCGCCGAAGAGGGGTTGGCGGTCCGGGAGAAAGCCCTCTTGCAGCAGCTGGCGCAGATGCAATCGTTGATCGGTTCTCTTTCGCAGCAGCAGAGCTATCTCGGCTCGCTCTTCACGGTCTGATGCCTGCTTCGCCGGAAGCGATCCTGGAGCAGGCGTCGCGGCACCTCGACGCTTCGGAGATTCCGCAGGCGCTCCACGTGCTCGAAACCGCCGTGGCGATGCTGCGCGATCTCGTGCAGGCGGCGCGCGTTGACGGAGGCGGGACGGGCTCCTACGCTCCTCTCGAACGCAATCGCCTCTCCGCCCTCTACGGCCAGACGGCGGAATTGCTCGTGCGGCTGGAGGCGGCTCGGCGGGAGGTGGAAGATGAGCTCACGGCGATCCGGTCCCAAAGAGCCTTCGAGCGGCAAGCCCCGAGCGAAGCGACGTGGCTCGAGTCGCGCGTCTGAGAACAAGGCAGTCCAGAAAGCGGCGCCCACCCGTCGAAACGCGAGCCGCGAGGAGCGAACGGTGACGAAGAAATCGACCGCCCCTTTGGCCGCACCGTCTTCCGAGCCGTTGCCGAAAGTCGTTTCCATCGATGCGTTGCGCGCTCGCCGCGACGAAGCGGCTCTCCGTGCGTCCACCGGAACCGCCCCGCGTGACGATTCGCCCTCGCCGGATGAGCCGATGTCCGAGTCCGAGCGCGATCGATTGCTCGAAGAGCTCCGTTCCGAGTTGGGCGACCTGCCGGATGTCCGTCTGGACAAGGTAATCGAAGCTCGCTCCAAAATCGCGCGCGGCTATTACGACTCCGAACGCATCCGTCTCGACATCCTGGGCGCGATGCTGGAGGAGGAACGCGGACCGGTCGCCCCGCAGTCGGTCGCATCGACGGAAAGAGCGACCAGGAAGTCGTCCACCGGCAAGTCGTCTACCAGCACGTCGTCTACCGGCAAGTCGTCTACCAGCACGTCGTCTAGGAGCAAGTCGTCTACCGGCACGTCGTCTATTCAGAAGTCCGCGACCAAGAAGGGGCCCACCAAGAGCCCCTCCACGAAGGGTCCATCCGCCAAGAAGCGGCCGACCAAGCCTCGGGCCCGATAGCGATCCAAGGTGCAACCCTCGATGGCCAACCGGGAAGACACGGAGCGCGCGCAGCGGCGCGATTACTTCCGGGCGCGCATCGGGCTCTCGCTCCTCGTTCCGACGCAGCGTTCCCGTCAACCCCGCGAGGGGGTTCCCTACCAACCTCCGACCGATTCCGCCGCCGATTATCGGATCTTGCGCGTGCGCGACCTCTCCGGTGGCGGCTGCTGTTGTGAAACCACCGACCCATGGCCCCCCGTGGGGTCGCGGTGGACCGGCTATCTCTACCTCGATGACGCGCGCGGCCCGCTCGAGCTCGATCTGCTCGCGCTCCGCCGGCAGGATCTGGATGACGAGCTGGTCGCGCTGGTCGCCTTCCGGTTCCTCGAAATGCGCGAGTCGAAACGGCAGAGGATCCTGCGCGCGCTCTTCCGCGAGTACCGCCGCCAACTCCGCCGCGACGCGGAAGCGTGATCACCACGCTCCACGGAAGGCTGAGCTCTGCAACTCCACGTGAGGCTGAGCTCCGCCGCTCAAAAAGGAAGCCTGAGCTCTGACGCTTACCGCGTCGCACGAACGATCGCCCGGATCCCGCCCGTGATCGGGATTCACCTTGAGAGGAAGTCGCCGCTGGGCTACTCTGCCTCCGCTCATTCGAAGGCCAGGAGGGCATTGCCACGTCCCAGAGTTTCGGGGCATCACCAGGGATAGGCGAATGCAGCGTACCAGTGCCGGCCGGGCAATCGCGCCCGAGCTCGACGCGCACGAGATCGAAGACTTGCTGTTCGCGCCTCTGGGCGGCGCGGCGTTTCGTCTCTACCTCGAAGAGGGGGACGACGCCTTCGTGTGCGTTCACCGCACCGACAGCGCGCTGGACGAGCCCTGGGAGATCGCGCTCACCACGCCGCGTCTTTGGATGAAAGCGATCGATCGCCTTCTTCCGCTCGCCGACGTGTCCGAATCTCTGGGCCTGACTCCCCCCGAGGTTTCTTCCGAGATTCATCGCGTCGCCGGAGGAGGGTTGCTCCTCCATCGGACCGGAGGCACGCCGAAGCGGATCGATCTGGATGACCTCGCGCCGCGCCTGCGGGGAGCGCTCGCGGTCGCCCGGAGCCGCCGAAAGCTGCGGCGTCTCGATACGTTCCGCAGCGCGGTCGACGCCGCGCTTCCGTATGGATTCCTCGGGATCGATGGTTTGGGACGGGTGCAGTTCCTCGGCGGAAAGGCGGAGTCGATCCTCGGAGTCTCCGAGGCGGAAGCGATCGGACGCGACTGCGTGAGCGTGTTTCGACCGGTGGGATTGGAGAAGCACCCGTTGCTCGAGGGACTGCGCCGCGCGCCCCGTTCCCTGGAGCTCTACCTCGCGCAGCCCAAAGGAGGCGAGATCCCGGTATCGCTGCAGCTCTGGCGCGCGCGTCCCGGCGATGAATCCCGCGCGGGCGGGGTGGGCAAAAGCGCGCGCGCGAGCGACGACTCGGAGGCGCACGCTCTGCGACTGGTCGCCTTCTTCACCGATCTTTCGGAGGAGCGGAGCCTGGGAGAGGCGGAACGGCAGAAGGACCGCCTCGCGGTCCTCGGTGAGCTCTCCGCGGGGATCGCCCACGAGATCCGCAACCCGCTCACCGGGATCGCCAATTGCGCGCAAGTGCTGCGGGAAAGCCTTGATCCGGATCACTCCGGCCAGCGCTTTCTGACCATCGTTTCGGACGAAGTGGCCCGCCTCAACCGGATCGTCGAAGGTCTGCTCGGATACGCACGGCCCAATCGCCCCGAGCTTCGGGAAGGCGACATCGAGGCGACCATCCGCCGGGCGCTCGAGCTCTCTCATTCGGAGCTCGACGCCGCCGGGATTCGATCGGAGCTGCGGGTGCGCAGCCGTATTCCCGCAA
>CAMPIC010000364.1 GCA_946886185.1 uncultured bacterium | reverse complement strand
CGAACCGGCTCTGGCCCGGGCATTGCGACCATAGCCTCGTCCTACTCCCGGACGGACGGGCGTGCGCAGTCGGGATCTACCGAACCAACCTGTCCTCACCCAGCATGATCGAACTATACGACCCTGATTCGGGGTCATGGACTCTCGGGACGAATGCGGAAGTCACCCGCTCGCAACCGGAGGTGGTGATGCTTCCGACCGGCCAGGTCTTTGTAGCGGGGGGTAAGCTCGAGGATCCCAATCCCTCCGTGCCGACCAACGAATATGGACAAGTCCGGATAACCGATCTCTACAATCCGGTTGCTGACTCCTGGCGACGATGCGCGGACATGGCCTGGTTTCGCGAGTATCATGCGCTGTCGGTGCTCGTGCCGGATGGTCGAGTGGTCGTCACCGCCGGAACCGGCGGACCTGCGCAACCGGGTGTTAGCGACGACATTGAAGCGTTCGAGCCTCCGTATCTTTTCCGCGGCGTTCGTCCGCTCATCGATGCAATTTCGACGACCGAGCTCGTGAACGGATCGGTCGTGACCCTCAACGTGTCACGGACTGACGAAGTGACGGACATCGTTCTGACTGGGAGCGATGCCGTCACGCATTGGGTGAACGGTGGGGTGCCACGCGTGCTGCGGCTCGAGTTCGAGCAATCGATAGGAGAGGTGAAGGCCACCATTCCCGCGGATCAGCGAATCGCTCCGGCGGGTTACTACATCCTGTTCGCGATGGTAGACGAAATCCCCTCCGAAGGAGTCGTCGTGCGCGTTGGCCAAGCTCCCGCTCAGGCTCCCGACGACGTCCCTCCGACGAGCTTGATCGCTAGCGCGTCTCCGAATCCGTTCCGGGCGCAAACCCGGATCGCGTGGTACCAACCGACAGACGGGTGGATCGACGCCACAGTGATTGACGCTCAGGGTCGCGTTGTCGACACCATGGGCCGCTCGTATCGGCACATGGGCTGGCATCAGTTTCAATGGGAGTCTTCGGATGCCGCGTCTCCAACGATAGGGAGCGGAGTGTATTGGATCCGGCTACGTACCGATAACAGCGCGAAGGCCCTCAAACTCGTCCGGCTGAGGTGAGAGAGCCATGAGACGTCTCCTCGGAATTGGAGCAGGTCTCCTCGTCGCTTTGATCCTAGCGACTGGAGTTTTCGGCGTTGCGGTCGTGACCGGTGTATTCGATCTTTCGGCGACGGCGAAACCGAGTGCGCTCGAACAGAGGATTGCTCGTTTCCTCCTCAATCGATCCATCGAGCGGCGTGCTCCTCGGAGCACCAATCCAATTCCCTCCTCAGCCGCCGTGTTAGAAGAAGGACTCTCGCATTACCGAACGAACTGTCTGGCGTGCCATGGGGCGCCGGGGGTCGAGCCGTTCGAACTCGGCCGAGGACTCAACCCACCGGCTCCGGATCTGAGCGCACCTGCAATACAGGCCCGCCCGGATGGCGAGCTTTTCTGGGTCATACGCCACGGAATCCGGATGACCGGTATGCCGGCATTTCAACCGACGCACTCTGATGAAGAGATCTGGGCACTCGTCGGCACGGTACGCCATCTCCCACAGCTCATGCCAGCAGAACGGGCATTTCTTCAGAGCGCGCATGAGACACAAGAGCATCGGCACGACGACGCCGGGCACGAGCATGCGCCGTCTCCTGGTACGACGGAACCTAACGCGCACTCTCACGAGACAGCGCCCGAGGCTCCGCCTTCGCCCGCTGTGACCGAGCCTCACGTTCACTCACCGGAGACCACCCATGAGCCTGTTACGCCTCCGGCGTCGACGGACCATCACGCCCACAGTCCCGCGAGTGGTGACGAGCCGGCTTCCACAGAGTCGGAAGCCGTCCACGATAGCCCGGCAGGTGAGCAACATCAGCATGAAGCCGAGCCGCCTCCGATATCCATGGAGTCACGCTCGGGAACGCCCAACTCCGAAACTCACAGCCACCAACCGGACTCGTCAGCAGTGAGTCCCTTACACCCTGCCGAGGATCATCATCCGCATGGCGAACCGGACAGCACAGGAACCGAGCATCGAGATGCCGGTAGCGGCGCTCAAGGGCACGAGCACGAGTCGCGCGCTGAGCCGGAAATGCGACCTGATCACGGCCACGCCAGCCAGGAACATGCGGCTGAGGGAGAGGATCATCTGGAGCGCATCAGTGGGCTCTATGGCTCCTACCTCAATTCCAGGGAGTCCTCGGGAACTGCATGGCAACCCGAACGGGCGCCGCATGATGGACTTCACGTGATGCGTGGGGCCTGGATGTACATGTTTCACGGCTTTGCTAACGCTGTTTACGACGACCAAGGCGGGAAGCGAGGCGACGAGGATGTTTTCGGAGCCAGCATGCTCATGGGTATCGCGCGGCGCCCGGTGGGTAGCGGCGTGCTGGGCTTGCGCGCGATGCTCTCAGGGGATCCTGCAACGATCGGCAAGGAAGGATATCCGCTCCTGCTCCAAACCGGCGAGACCGCCAATGGGCGCGATGCGCTCATTGACCGGCAGCATCCGCATGATCTTTGGATGGAGCTCGCTGCGTCCCTCAGCGTCATCGCGAGCGACCGGTCTGCATTCCTCTATCTCGGAATGCCAGGAGAGCCGGCGCTCGGTCCGCCTGCGTTCATGCATCGCCACTCGGGTCTGCCGGCGCCGCTCGCTCCCATCTCCCATCATTGGCTCGACTCGACACACATCACCTTCGGCGTCGCGACGCTCGGTCTTGTACAGGGGCCACTGAAGCTCGAGGCTTCACTTTTTACGGGCCGCGAACCCGATGAAGAGCGATGGGGATGGGATACTCCGAAGATGGACTCGCATGCGTTCCGCGTATCCTACAACCCTGGCCCTGCGTGGTCTCTGCAGACAAGCTTTGGACGGCTTCAGAGTTCTGAACAGCTTCATCCCGACGTCGACACCGATCGTACGACAGCATCCGTCATGTACAACCCGAGCCCTAACAGTCAGATTACCCTCGCATGGGGCCGAAACGAGAATCGCCCAGGCCGAAGCTTGGACATGTTCCTCGCCGAGACCGCCATCGGGATAGGTAAAAAGCACACTCTGTTCGCCCGTGCGGAATATGGGCAGAAGAACGAGCTGTTTACGGAGCATGACCCCCGAGCGGATCGGGCGTTTACAGTCGCTCAAACGAGCGTCGGGTATATTCATGATGTGGTCGTCCTCGATCATGCACTGGTTGGCATCGGAGGATCGGCAAGCATTTCCTTCGTCCCGAAAGAGATCGAGGTCGTTTATGGGCGGGCGCCGTTGTCCGGAACGATCTTCGCACGGGGCAACCTGAAGTAGCACACAGCCGCGTGAGACCGCCGGCTGCACGTATTGCGACGAAGCTATGCAGCTCGTTCACGAGCTTTACGGAAGGATAAGAGATCTGGTGCGGACATCAAACTTCAAGCATGGTTCAAGGTAATGCCAGTTAACAACTCTCCAGATCCCAAGAGCATCAAGGCTCCGGACAGCCGTTCCCATTCGACCGATCCGGTTTGCGGGATGACCGTGGCCACCGACACGCCGATCAAGGCCATGCACGGGGGCACCGAATACTACTTCTGCTGTGGCGGTTGCCTGGCTCGCTTTCAGCAGAATCCCGAGAAGTATACGAAATCGGAAAGCACCGAAGAGAGGGACCACGTAACCCACATAAGACACCTCGACGAGACAGCTATCCACCGAGAAGAGCCTGCTCCAGACGCGAGCTTCACCTGTCCCATGCATCCCGAGGTCCGTGCGAACCGGACGGATAGCTGCCCTAAGTGCGGAATGGAACTCGAGGCGATTGTTCCGAGCTTAGTTGCTCGCACCGAATGGACCTGCCCGATGCATCCGGAAATCGTGCGAGACGCACCGGGCAACTGTCCTATTTGCGGAATGGCGCTGGAGCCGCGTACCGCCATGACGGACGAGGAGGACAGCCCCGAACTGCGCGACATGAGACGCAGGTTTTGGTTGTCGACGGCTCTGACGGTGCCCCTCGTGTTCCTCGCAATGATCCATATGCTGCCCGAGGATCCGTTGTCATCGTTGCTACCCATGCGGACGCGGACACTTCTCGAACTGGCCTTGGCCACTCCGGTTTGTATTTGGTCAGCGTGGCCCTTCTATGCGCGAGCGGTCCAGTCGGTGCGGAACAAGAGCCTAAATATGTTCACGTTGATCGGGCTCGGCGTCAGCGTGGCGTATCTCTATAGCATCGTTGGCGCGCTCTTTCCGAGTATCTTTCCTGCCTCGTTTCGCGACGAAGCT
>CAMPIC010000363.1 GCA_946886185.1 uncultured bacterium | reverse complement strand
GCGCTGCTGTTCCTCCTGCTGCTCTTTCTGACGCTCCGGAAGCTGCGCCACCTCGGACGTCTTAGAAAACGCGTGAGCCGAAGCCGCGGATAGTCCACTTAACAGGAGCTAGAACGAAGTCGCAAATCCGCGTGCCCGCTGGCCCACGGTCAATGAGGCCGAGCGCTACGCGGTTCTACCTCTCTTCTAAGGCAGGTAGACGATCGCGATGTCGCCGGTTCTTCCGTCGTGCAAGATCTCGCATGCGAGCGCGTCGCCAGTCGGCGACCAACAGGGCGAGCGCTTCCACACCGGACCGAAGGTGACGTGCGCCGGAGGTCCGCCGCTCGTGGCAACGATCCAGAGGTTTCGCTCCCCGGCCGAATCAGACACGAACGCGATCCTGGCGCCGTCCGGCGACCACGCAGGTTGTGTTTCGTTGGTGGAGTCGTCACTCGTCAGCCGGGCGGGCGCGCCTCCGTCGACGGATATTGTCCACAGGTCGTAGCTCCCGGCGACGTCTGAGGAGTAAACGAGGAGGCTCCCATCGGGCGACCAGTCCAATCCTGAGATGGACGATCCGCCGGGCACGATCGGCTGCGGCGATCCGCCCGCGCGGTCCACGACGAAGATCTCGCCGAGGAAGCTCGGAAACGCGGAGACTTGATATGCGATCCGGTCGCCGTCCGGTGACCACGACGGATTCGAGACGATCTTTCCCGACTCGTGAATCACGATCGGCGTCAGGATCGATCCAGGTCGGGCGCCGACGATGCCGACTCCTTGGCGGGAGTCCTCGAATCGAATCAACCCGCACGCCAGAACGGAACCATCCGGTGACCATGCCGGCGCATTGATGTGGTCCTCCGCCGACGTGATTTGCACCAGACTGCGATCTTGCGCGTTTACTACGTGCACTTGCGTTGTCCCAGTCCACCTCGCCGCGAACGCGATTCGATCGCCGTTCGGTTCCCAGTCCGGCGAGGAAGCCGAATTGCCGACCGGGCTGCTCGTCAAGACGACGAGAGAAGAGGTGGTGGCGATGACGACGTTGGAGATGTCTGACACGTTGCCTGCACGGTCGGTCGCACGGAGAGCGAAATGGTACTCCGTGTCTAGTTGGAGATCTGTGACGGTGATCGCCTCGATCCCTCCCGCTGGCGCGGGTTGTATGAGTCCGGAAACACGTTCGGCGCTCGCCCAGGTTAGCTCGTCGATCGGTGATGAGGAGTGGCGTAGGTCGTATTCCGCTGCTTGGCCCATTGATCCGTTGTCACCCGGCGCCGTCCAGCGGAGGTGAACGCTCCGTCCCGCTGAAAGAACGACCTCGAGGTCGGTGACGTCCGCGGGCGGGATCGTGTCGCCGACGGTGGTTGCCGAGACCACGTTGGACAGCCCGGAGAGGTTACCGCCATCGTCGACGGTTTTGAGGGCGAAGTAGTACTGCTGGTCCGGTTCCAGGCCCTGGATCGTAAGCTGCTCTCTGTTGCCTGGCATCGCTGGCGCCGACGTTCCTTCTGCCTCGGTCGCGGTCTCCCATTCCAGCTCCGATAGAGGATCGGTCGAGTGTCGCAGCCGGTAGGCGTCGGCCGGATCTTGCCGTCCGTCATCTCCCGGCGCGGTCCAGGTCAAGGTGATGCTGGTTCGATCGAATCCGAACACGGCCAGATCGTCGACCGTCGCGGGCGGAATAGTGTCTCCGAGCTCCGCGAACACCACGTTGGAAATCGCGGACCAGTTCTCGTCTTCGTCCGCGCTTTTGAGCGCGAAGTAGCGCCTCCCGGCGGCGAGACCGCCGGCTGCGTGATGCTCCTCGCCCCCGGAGGCTTTCGGAGACGGAAGACGGCCGAGGCCCACCGCGTTCGGCCACGTGGCCTCGGTGACCACGCTTTCGCTGTGTCGCAACTCGTACGCAGATGCTCGGCCGGCGTACGCGTCGTCGCCCGGAGAGGTCCAGCGCAGGGACACGCTGTCGTCGGAGATTCGTTCCACGGCGAGATTCAAGACGGCGCCCGGCGGGACCGTATCGCCGCGTCTCGTGTCGATCGTCCCGTCGCCATCGCTGCAAGCCGCCGCGAGGAGAGGAAAGAATGCGGCAATGCGGACACTCACGGCATTGTTGAAGAGAGGAAATCCAGACAAGTGCGACCCTTCGCGCGGTGTCCCGCCCGGCTGGACACCCATACGTTCAAGCGAGCCGAGGATAGTGGACAACGCGCGAGCGTTCAAACCTGATTTCGCGATCTGGGCGGCCGGGAGTTGCTGCTCGCGGGACGAACGCGTCCGGGATCGCTGGGGTCTTGCGCCCCGTGAATCGAGGCTTAATCGGTCATTCGTTGTCCAGGTACTGACTCTTCCCCGCGATCGGATTGTGCGCGTCCTTCCAATCGTTCATCCCCCCCTCATAGTGGATCACCTGATTGAAGCCGCGCTCGATGAGCCGCTTCGCCACCGAGGGGGACGCGTCGCACTCCGAAGACGAGCAGTAGACGATGATCCGCTTCGTCTTCTCGAACTGCCGCTCGAACTCGTCTTCCTTGCCGGCCGGGATGTTGATCGAGTTGGGAATGTGCTCGCGCGCGTACATCTCCGGATCGAGCACGTTGACCAGCGCGTATCCATCCTTGCGGTCCTCGTTCGCGGGGGGCTGTTCTTCGAGCCGTCTCAGAAGCTCCACGCGTCCGATGGTCTTCGGTCGTGTTTGCGGAGTCATGGCCATCTCCTCACGTTGCTAGTCCGCCCCTTGTGCCGATCCGGGCTGATCGGTAGCAACCGTCATGCCGCCGATCGATGGTGCGGTTTGATACGACGAATTCAGCCCAGAGGAGGAACCGCACGGAATGCGGTCCGGATGGATGGGAGGACAAAAAGTCCGGCCGCGGGAGCAACGGTGGGAACGCCCGCGGCGATAACCGGATCGGCGGGACGGTTGCCGGATCGCTCGCAGTCCGGACGCCGGAAACGGGCAGGAGTTACCGCTCGGCCTGTAGAAACCGAAACGCGGACAAACGATCGCCAGATTAGGCTACCCCGTGTCGTGGCGGGTCCCCTAAACTCCGCGCACCACCAATCACGAGAGTCGCGGGGGAGGTTTTGCATGCCAGCGTCACAGGGGCATCGTCCGTTTGCTGTCACCACGCCGCTGGGGGACGACGTCCTGCTCTTGCTGCGGATGGATGGAAGCGAAGCTCTCAGCCAGCTCTTCTGCTACAACCTGGTCCTCCTCAGCCTCGATCATTCCATCGACATCAATGCGGTGCTGGGAAAACACATGACGGTGCGCGCGGAAACGCGCGAAGACGGCGTGCGCCACTTCGATGGAGTGGTCAGCAACTTCTCGTACCATGGTTCGCATGGAAAATACGCTCGTTATGAGGCAACTCTTCGTCCGTGGCTGTGGTTCCTGACGCGTTCCGCCGACTGCAGGATCTTCCAGGGAGACAGCAGCGTCGACATCGCCAAGAAGATTTTCGGCGATCATGGATTTGCCGACTTCGACCCGACCAAGATCACGACTCCACCCAAGCGCGAATACTGCACGCAGTACCGCGAGTCGGCCTTCGACTTCCTGAGCCGGCTTTTCGAGCATGACGGGATCTACTACTTCTTCCAGCACGAGCCGGGCAAGCACAAGCTGGTGCTGGCGGACGGCGCCAAGTGCCACGCCACCGTGCCGAAGTACGAAACGATCCAGTTCTTCCCGGAGGGATCGCCCGGATCCTCCGAAGCCGATCGACTCCTCGAATGGAACGTGACCCAGACGCTCGAGACGGGAGCTTTCGCGCACACGGACTACGACTTCACGAAACCGAAAGCGAAGCTGGAGACGCGCAGTGTGATTTCGCGCGAGCATGCGCAGGCCACGCTCGAAGTTTTCGACTATCCGGGACGATACGCGGAGACGGGAGCGGGCGAAACCCTGGCCCGGGCGCGCATCGAGGAACTGCAGGCGTCGCACGAAGTGGCTCACGGCTCCGGTACGGTGCGCGGTCTGGGTGCGGGAACTCTCTTCACTCTGACGGAGCATCCGCGCGCCAGCCTCAACAAGTCCTACCTCGTCGTTTCCGCGAACTACGTCCTTGCCAATCCGGAGTACGAAACGGGCCAGGGCGGAGCGACAGAGCCGGTCTTCAACGCCTGGCTCACCGCTACTCCCGAGAAGAACACCTATCGACCGCCGCGCGTCACGCGGAAGCAGCGCGTGCAGGGGCCGCAAACCGCCACCGTGACGGGCGAGGGGAGCGATGTCTGGACCGATCAGTACGGCCGCATCAAGGTGCACTTCCACTGGGATCACAA
>CAMPIC010000362.1 GCA_946886185.1 uncultured bacterium | reverse complement strand
GCGGGATAGACCCCGTGATCGAGCAGCAGCCGCATCTGGCGAAGGTAGGCGGCGACGGTTTGCAGGGTGGATTCGGGATCGCGGCTCTGCAGGAGAGCGCCCATCAGCTCCTGCAGGCTCGCGCGCAGGATCCGATCGCGGAGCACACGGCGGCGGAGCTGCTCGGTCGTCTCGGCTAGCGCGCTCAGAAGGCGCGGAGCGTTTTCCGGCGAGACCTCCGGCAGGTCCGAAAGGCTCGGAAGCACGGAGCGCAGCTCGTCGAGCTGCTCTCGGACCCCCGCCCAGCTCGGGTGCCCGGGAAGCGTCGAATCGGACATGTGCCCCTCTCGTGATGGAATCGCGTGAGGCGTGCCGGCGCGCGCCTCATCCCCCGTTTCTTCCATCGAGAGTCGAGCAGGACGTCTTGAGCGGAATTACGCACGATGTCGCGGATCGGGCGGAGGGACGCCCTTTACAGCGTCACGCCGTCGCTTCGGCGGGCGCGGTGATCCTCACGTCCACGTGCCCGTCGACCTCATCGAGGACGACCTCCGCGCCGCTCAGGATTTCTCCGCCGATCAGGGCGCGGGCGATCTTGCTCTCGACCTGATGCTGGAGATAGCGCCGCAGCGGCCGCGCTCCATAGACCGGATCGAACCCCTCCTGCGCGATCCGGCGCCGGGCGGCGTCGGTCAAGGTGAGCTTGAGTCCGCGGTCGGCCAGGCGTCTGCGCAGATCGATCACCATCAGCTCCACGATCTTCTCGATCTCCTCCAGTTGGAGCGGCTTGAACAGGACGATGTCGTCGACCCGATTCAGGAACTCAGGCCGGAAGTGCCGGCGCAATTCGGCCAGCACCGACTCGCGCACGTCCGGGCGGATCTGACCGAGCGCATCCACTCCTTCGAGCAGGAGCGGAGAGCCGATGTTCGAGGTCATGATGATGACGGTGTTCTTGAAGTCGACGCGCCGTCCCTGGCTGTCGGTCGCCTGACCATCGTCCAGGATCTGCAGCAGGATGTGGAAGACATCCGGGTGCGCCTTTTCGATCTCGTCGAAAAGCAGGACCGAATATGGCTTCCGCCGGATCGCCTCGGTGAGCTGTCCTCCCTCTTCATATCCGACGTATCCGGGAGGAGCGCCGACCAGGCGCGACACCGAGTGCTTTTCCATGTATTCGCTCATGTCGATCCGGACCAGGTTGTCCTCATCGTCGAAGAGCGCCTGAGCGAGCGTCTTGGCGAGCTCGGTCTTCCCCACTCCGGTCGGTCCGAGGAAGATGAACGATCCGATGGGTCGTCGCGGATCCTTGATGCCGGCGCGCGCGCGCAGCACCGCATCGACCACGAGCTGGACCGCTTCGTCCTGCCCCACCACTCGCTCGTGCAGGATGTCATCGAGATGCGCCAGCTTCTCCCGTTCTCCCTCCACCAGCCTGGTGACCGGAACCCCGGTCCAGCGCGAGACCACTTGGGCAATCTCTTCCGCGGTCACGACCTCGCGTAGGAGCCCGCCACCTTCGGCGGTGCGAGCCTCGGCCTGCGCGACGCTCGCCTCCAGCTGCGGGATCTTGCCGTGCTTGAGCTCCGCGGCACGATTGAGATCGTACTCCTGCTCGGCCCGCTCCAGATCCCGGCGCGCCCGCTCCAGTTCCTCGCGCATCGCGCGCACGCTCCCGATCGCCTGCTTTTCCGCTTCCCACTGCGCGCGCATGGTGGATGCCCTTTCGCGCAGATCGGCCAGATCGTGACGCAGGATCTCGAGGCGCTCCTTGCTCGCCTTGTCCTTCTCCTTGGCGAGCGCCGCCTCCTCGATCTCCAGCTGCATGATCCGGCGCGTGATCTCATCCAGCTCCTGCGGCATGGAATCGATTTCCGTGCGGATCATCGCGCACGCTTCGTCGACCAGGTCGATCGCCTTGTCCGGCAGGAAGCGATCGGTGATGTAGCGATGCGAGAGGGTGGCGGCCGCCACCAGCGCGTTGTCCTGGATCTTGACCCCGTGATGGACCTCGAAGCGCTCGCGCAGCCCGCGCAGGATGGAAATGGTGTCCTCCACCGTGCTCGGCTGCACCATGACCGGCTGGAAGCGCCGCTCCAGCGCTGCATCCTTCTCGATATACTTGCGGTGCTCGTCCAACGTGGTCGCGCCGATGCAGTGGAGCTCTCCGCGAGCCAGCATCGGCTTGAGGAGGTTGCCCGCGTCGGTCGAGCCTTCGGTCCGGCCCGCGCCCACGATGTTGTGGATCTCGTCGATGAACAGCAGCACCTGGCCGTCGCTCCCCTTCACCTCGGCGAGCACCGCCTTGAGGCGTTCCTCGAACTCTCCGCGATACTTCGCTCCCGCGAGGAGCGCGCCCATGTCGAGCGAGAAGATGGTGCGATCCTTCATCCACTCCGGCACGTCCCCCTTGACGATGCGCTGGGCCAGGCCTTCCACGATCGCGGTCTTGCCGGTGCCCGGCTCGCCGATCAGGACCGGGTTGTTCTTGCTCTTGCGCGAAAGGATGCGGATCACCTGGCGGATCTCGGCGTCGCGCCCGATCACCGGATCGAGCTTGCCGGCGCGGGCCATCGCCACCAGATCGACGCCGTACTTGGAGAGCGCTTCGTATGCCTGCTCCGGATTCGAGGAGGTCACGCGCTGATGTCCGCGGATCGCGGTGAGCGCTTTGAGGAGCCGTTCCCGATCGACTCCCGAGCGCTGCAGAATCTGCGCGGCAGGATCCTTGCTGTCGTCGAGGATCGCGAGAGCGAGATGCTCGACCGAGATGTACTCGTCCTTGAGCCGCTTGGCTTCTTCCTCGGCGCGCACCAGGAGCTGCTGCAGACGCTGCGTGATGTAGATCTTTCCCGCTTCCGCGCCCGGACCGGAGACGCGCGGACGGCGCGCCATCTCCGTCTCGAGGTCATCTTGCAGCGGCGCGGGCGCCACCTCCAATCGGGTGAGAAGGCGCGGAAGCAGCCCATCCTCCGCCCCGAGGAGAGCGGCGAGGAGGTGGATGCTGTCCACCTCCTGGTGGCCGCGCTGCACGGCGAGACTTTGCGCATTCTGAAACGCGGCCTGCGACTTTTCGGTGAGTCGATTCATGTCCATGGTGTGGTCGCCTCCTGGCGCTTTGATGCGCGAGCGGCCGTCTCCGATAGTGGAGCCGTCCTCTATGGCGGGCCTCACGGAAACTCCCTACGCCCGTCCGGGTCTCCCGCCTCTGTTCGGCCGCGGTAACGGCAGGCGCGGAGGGCCGCCCGGAGAAGGGCGCCGCCACTGCGCGCGCCAGAAGACGCGCTACGGCCGGCCCGGAGTGAAGTGCGCGAACAACGACTCATGCGCGCCGACCCAGGCGAGCAGGCGGTCGACCCCTTCCGCGGGAGCGACGCGCGGTTCCCAGGAAAGCTCTCGCTTGGCTTTGCGGATGTCGCTCACGTAGACCTTCTGATCGCTGGGACGCCACGGACCCTGCGCGCGCGGGACCGGGCGTCCCAGCCGGCTTTCCAGCTGCGCGAGCAGCTCCCGCAGGGAAAGCGTGAGCTCCGGCCCGCCTCCCATGTTGTAGACGCCGATCTTGGGCCCGCGCTCGAGGAACGAGTCGTAGGCCGCGACCAGATCGTCGATCCAGAGCACGTCGCGCACCTGCTTCCCGTCGCCGAAAACGGTGAGAGGCGCGCCCCGGAGCGCCGCGATCACGAACCACGCGACCCACCCCTGATCTTCCAGACCGAACTGGTGGGTGCCGTAGATGCAGGACATGCGGAAGATTCCCACCCGCAGTCCGTAGAGATGCCCGAAATCCTGGACGTAGAGATCGCCCGTCAGCTTGGAGCACCCGTAGGGAGTGTGCTCGCACAGATCGATCCCGAACTCTTCGGGAATGCCCGAGGCGTGCGGGCCGGCGAAGCGATAGCGCTGCTCGTCTTCCTCCAGGGGAACGTTGTTCACGTTCTCCCCATACACCTTGTTGGTCGAGCAATAGAGGAGCGCCGCCGTGCGCCCGGTGCGCCGGATGGCGTCGAGGACGCGGAAGGTGCCGAGCGCGTTGGTTTCGAAGTCGGTCGCGGGATCCACCGTGGATGTGGTGACGGCCGTCTGCGCGGCCGCGTGGAGCACCGCGTCGACTCCATCGACGGCCGCCTCCACGTCCGCGGCCACGCGCACATCCCCTTCGATCCGCTCGATGCGCGATTGCGATCCGAGGCGATCCCAGTTGTGCCGCGCATTTGGATCTTCCTTGTGGAGGAGTCGGCCGCGCGAGAGATTGTCCAGGATCCGGACATCCCAGCCGCGTTCGGCGAAGTGGAGGGCGGCGTGCTAGCC
>CAMPIC010000361.1 GCA_946886185.1 uncultured bacterium | reverse complement strand
GCTCTGGATTCTGCCGATCGGCAGCGCGTCAAGGCGCGCATCGCGGAAGCGATTCGCGACGCCAGGACTCTGGTGCGAGTCGCTTGCGGACAAGAGCGCCTCCCGGAGCTGAAGCAGCTCACCGCGCGCGGCGAGACTCGGACCCAGCAGTTTCATGAAGGGGCGATCTGGAGCGAGCTCTGGCTCGATCCGATCGACGTCCTGGGACTGCGGCGCGCGGGGTTTCGCGTGGAACCGGTAGCGAGTCCGGCAGGGTAGCCGCACCTTTCCGTGACCAGGCCGCGTTGGGATCGCTGGCTTCCGATGCTCGGCGCGGCCGTATTGTTCGTGCTCTGCCTGTTTCGGGTGCTCGACTATGGCCTGACCTGGGACGAGCCGACCTATCTGCGGTTCGCGCGCTGGCAGGCTGATTGGATCGCCGATCTCGTCGCGAGCATCTTCGGATCGTCCGATCCATCGGAGGTCCTCTCTCGCGAACGGATCGCCCGCGCCTGGCTGCAGCATCCGATGCATAACGGGCATCCGCCACTGAATGAAACGTGGATGGGCGTTGTCGGCCGTCAGATCGCGATCTTCGGCGTTTCCGACCTCGCCGCGATGCGCGCTTCGATCGCGCTCCTCTTCGCGGTGGCGGTGTTTCTGTTCTACCGACTGCTGCGCACCGGAATGCGAACGCTCGCTGCTGCGTGCGGCGTTTTGTTGTTCGCGGGAGTTCCCGCGATCTGGGCGCACGCGCACCTCGGGGCCACCGAGATCATGCAGTGCTTCTTCTGGATCGGCCTCGCGCTCACACTTCCATGGGCCATGCGGGGTGGTCGAGGCGCGGCGATCGTATGGGGATCGATGTGCGCGCTCGCTTTCGCATGCAAGTTCACCAACGTGCTCGCGATCGGTTGGGCGCTGGGTACGATGGGACTGCTCGGAGGATGGCGGAGCCGGCGCTTGTGGCTTCTCGCGCTCGTAGGGATCGGATCCGCGTTCCTCGGGCTCTTGGTTCTCGATCCGTTCTTCTGGCCGTGGCAGGGAGGCGCCGCGCGCTATCTGGACTATCTGCGGCAGTGTCTCTCGCGCGCGGACTGGATTCCGATCAGCGTCTTCTACATGGGAAGGAACTGGGGCTTCGATCCGCCGTGGCACTACCGGATCGTGGAGACCGTGACCACGCTTCCGCTTCCCACGCTCGTGCTCTTCCTGATCGGTTTCTGGCTCGGGATCACTTCTTTCTGGAGACAGGTGCGCAGTCAGAAGGTGTCGGATTGGCCGCGCGCGCTCGGTGTGACCTGCCTGGGGATCGCGCTGGGATTGGGATTGATCCCGGGCGCGCCCGATCATGACATCACGCGGCAGTTCGTCTTCATCTATCTCGCGGTCGCGATACTCGGAGCGGGAGCGGTGGAAACGCTTCTGGCACGCGCGACGGATGCGCGTCGTGCCGCCATCGATGCGCAACGCGCTGGCACCGAGACGAGTCGTGCCGCCATCGATGCGCAACGCGCTGGCGCCGAGACGAGTCGTGCACGCGCCAATGCGCAACGCGCTGGCACCGGTCCGCGTCGAGCTCGCGCGGAGGCGCTGGATGCAGGCAACGAAGAGCGGCGCCACAACTCCGTAGTACGGCGTCGTGGAATCATGCGCGCCTTCGCTCCCGTGCTCGCGATCGCGGCAATTTGGTCGTTCGTGACGGCGCTGGCCGCGGAGCCGTTCGGCCTCGGCTATCGCAACGCCTTGCTGGGCGGATGGCGCGGCGCGTGGGAGCGAGGGTTCGAGATCAGCTACTGGGGGGAAGCGATCACTCCGGCGCTGCTCCAATCGGTCGACGGTTTGCGACGCCCCGACGGCTCACCCGCGCGCATCCTTTCCATCCCGAAATTGAACTACTTCGCGGACGCGCAAGACCTGTGGAAGCCGCTCGTCGATTCGAAGACCGCATTGGGGGAACGGCTCGCAATCGATGCGATGCCCGCGTTCCACGAGCGGTGGGTGACTCCAGACATGCGAGCGCAGCAGGAAGGGGCGTTGCGCATGACCTTCCGGGAGCCGATCGACGGCGTGCTGTTCTTCTGGAGACGCGGCAGCGTGGCCGAAAGCTATGAACGCGTGCTCTCCGAGCTGGAGCGCCGCGGAGATCTCAGGCTCGTTTCCGACACCCGCGTGGGGGGGGGCTCCGTGGGCCGACTCTATGCAGTCGAGAGGATGTCCCCCACGACGCTGGCCGGGGATCCCGAACGGCGGACCTGGTACCGGCTGGGAAACGCGCCCAGTTCGGCAGCCGAAAAAAATCCTGGACAAACGGCTCCATAGGGAGTCCAATTCCATAGTCCATTTCTGGAAATGGCATCATTACTCGATGCAATGGCAGGATTATTGGGGTCCGGTTGGGGTCCAATTGGGCCGATAGGTCCTGAGGGCAGATCCAGAGGAGATCATTCGCCGAATGCCCGCTGTGCTCGCCATCCCTCTCGATCGCGGATCGGGAACTCCGCTCTACGTGCAGATCGCGGCCGCGATCCGTGCGTCGATCGAGGCGGGGGAGATGCCTGCGGGCTCGCGGCTGCCTTCGTCGCGGGCGATCGCGGAGGAACTGTCGGTCCAGCGCAAAACCGTGGTCCAGGCGTTCTCGCTGCTGCGCGAGGAGGGCTGGCTCTCCGCGGGGGTCGGGCAGGGGACGTTCGTACGAAGTCCGCTTCTCGAGCGGAAGGAGCCGCTCTTCTCCGGAGGGAGCGACGATTCGAGGATCTCCGCGGACGGAGCGGGACTCGACCCGGATCGATTCTCCTGGGAGTCGGTGCTTCCGAGCGCGGAGCAATCGAACGACCTGTGGCAGTACTGGCTGCGCGACTCGGGAGAGGGCGACGCCATCCGCTTCACCGGCGCGACCGCCGACCCGGCGCATTTTCCGGTTTCGGAGTTTCAAGCGATCCTGGATGAAGTGCTTCACGCCGCGGGTTCGCGCGCGCTCGACTATGGTCCGGCCGCGGGATATCCGCCGTTGCGCGACTGGTTGGCCGATCGCCTTTCGCACCGTGGGATCGATGCGGACGGGGAGCGGCTGATCATCGTCAACGGCTCCCAGCAGGCACTCGATCTGATCGCGCGCCTTCTCGTGCGCGAGGGAGACCGCGTTCTCGTCGAGGAGCCGAGCTACAGCAACGGATTTCGATTGCTCCAGGCTCACGGAGCCGAAGTCGACACCGTCCGTATCGACGCGGGGGGCATCGAGGTCGATTCCTTGGAGCGCGCGTGCCGGAAGGGTCGCGCGCAGCTGCTCTATACCATGCCGTTGTTTCAAAATCCGACGGGCATGGTCTTGGAGGAGGATCGCATCGATCCGATCCTCTCGATCTGTCGCCGCCATCGCGTGCCGATCGTGGAAGACCATTTCGACGCCGAGCTCGTATACGAAGGTGAGCCTCCGGTGCCGATTGCCGCGCGCGACCGATGGGGACAAGTGATTCTGATCGGTTCGTTCTCGAAGATCCTGTTTCCGGGATTGCGCCTGGGTTGGATGCTCGTACCGCGACCGCTCCTGCGGATGGTGCAGGATCTGAAGCAGCTCGCGGATCTCTCCACCGGACTGCTCTCGCAGCAAGCGATGGATCTTTACTGCCGCCGCGGACTTCTCGACGAGCATCTCGTGCGCGTGCGGAAGATCAACGGAAAGCGGCTCTCCGTCATGCTCGAGTCGATGGAGAAGGAGTTTCCTTCCGACGTCGCGTGGACGCGACCGCGCGGCGGGATGACCGTCTGGGTCCAGCTTCCCGCAGGCGTCGATTCGCTCGCGCTCCTGGAGTCGGTGCGTCGCAATGGTGTGGAATTTTCGCCGGGACCGTTTTTCTTCCCCAACGGAGGAGGATCGGGATTTCTCCGGCTGTGCTGTGTGCGTGAAACGGAAGAGCGGATCCGGCGCGGGATTCGCATCCTGGGCGATGCGATTCGAGAACACGTGTCGCGCGCGTCCGCGAATGTCACTCCGCGGCCATTTTTGTAGCCGCATGGGGGTGCTTTCAGTGGGCCCATCACTGGTCGAGCCGATTCCCGCGTTCCCGCCGGATGCCGACGTGGTGGTCCTGATCGGCATCGTTTTGACGGTGCCGCATTGAAGTCGTTGGGGTGACCCAATCAGTGGCGCCTGGTTCGTAGCAAACGTAGTCCGTGATTGTTGGTCTGCAGTTTCGAGAGAGAGAGAGGAGGCGATCCAATGGAAACCGGAAGTTTGCGTCTCAAGACTGGTCTGGCGGAGATGCTCAAGGGTGGCGTCATCATGGATGTGGTGAACGCCGATCAGGCCAGGAT
>CAMPIC010000360.1 GCA_946886185.1 uncultured bacterium | reverse complement strand
CCGATTGGGATCGCGAGGCCGCGGCGGAAACGTCGCGGCCTTCTGCTTGGAGCTCATCCAGATTGGCTTTCGAGCGTCCGTCCAGAGATTTCCCGAGTGGCACTTCCAGCGTCCGTCCAGAGTTCTCGCGAGTGGCACTTCCAGCGACCGTCCAGGGTTCTCCCGAGTGGCACTTCCAGCGACCGTCCAGGGTTCTCCCGAGTGGCAGTTCCAGCGACCGTCCAGGGTTCTCCCGAGTGGCAGTTCCAGCGATCAGTTTCACGCGCCCGTCCTGAGTGGGCCTTCCCGCTAATCAGTTCCACGCTCTGCTGTGAGCTCTAGACCCATTTCCGCCAGGTACTGGATCGTGCGGGGGCCGCTCGTAGCGAGTTCCTGTGCGGTTCGCAGAGCGGCATCGCTCTGAGCCACGCGGCGAGCTTCATCGCGGCGCAGTGAGAGCGTCCAGTCAGCGAGCTCTCGCGCACTCCTGATGAGGACTCCTCCACCTGATTCGCGGAGCGCTTCCGCAACGTCGCGCACGTTTCCCACCGAAGGACCAAACGCCGTCGGACAGCCCGCGGCAGCAGGTTCGAAGAGACTGTGTCCTCCCCGGCCGTCCAGCGTCCCACCCACGAAGGCAGCCGACGCGAGGTCGTACCATGCTCCGAGCTCGCCGTGCCGGTCGATCAGAAGCGCGCGAGCGAGACCTTGCTCCGGGTTCCATCCTCGTTCCGCTAGCTGCGCGATCGGCTCAACGAGCTCGCTCCGCAACACGACCGGCACACCGGCCGACGCGCACGCGCCGAGCCAGTACGCAGTCTCCTTGGGATGGCGCGGCGCCAGCACGACATCGATCCGGGAGTCGAGGTTCCGGGATTGGGTGATCCGGGAATCGAAATTCTGCGATTCGGTACTCCGGGAGTCGTGTCTCTGCGATTCGCCACCTTGGGAATCAACGCGCTCGGATTCAAGGCTCGGGGATTGGAGCATCTCGCGCGCCGCATTGAGCACTTCCTCTTCACCCTGGCGCAAGCTCCCCGCGACAAAAATCCAACGCCGGGCTGCCTCTGGATCAACGCCGTTGGGCACGCGTGCGCCTGTAGGAAGGTGGGTTGTCCCTTGTGTCGCACTTGACGGCGATCCGGAACCATCCGAGCGCACTACTCCCGGCGGCGTGGCGCTCGGCGAAGTCGAGGAACGATCGTCGCGCAATCCCGGCGGCGTGGCACTCGACGAAGTCGAGGAACGATCGTCGCGCACTCCCGGCGGCGTGGCGCTCGACGAAGTCGAGGAACGATCGTCGCGCACTCCCGGCCGCGTCGCACTTGACGGCGTTCGATACTTGAGATTGCCCGTGACGGCGACGTTGCGTGCGCCGAGACTGTGCCACCGTTCCGCGTCCGTGGCCGTCTGCGCTCCGACTGCCGCGAGTGTCCTGCAGAAGGGGCGATAGAGCGCCTTCCATCTTCCGATTCGAACCCAGTTACGGTCAGAGATCCGCCCACTCACTACTGCGACCGGAATCCTCGCGATCGCCGCCGCCGTGAGCCATCCCGGCCAGATCTCCGTCTCCAGCACGATGAGCGCGCGCGGCCGCTGCAAGAGAAAGAACGGAAGCAGGCAGAACCAGAGATCGAGCGGCGCGTGGATCGCACGATATCCGGGAAGTCGCGCACCCACCTGCTTACGGGCGGAGACAGAGAGGACCGTTACGATCGCCTGCTCCGGACCGATCCGCGCGTGCTCCAGGAATCCTGCCAACCCTTGCAGCTCACCCAGGGACGCCCCATGCACCCACCACGACCGATCGTCTCGCGATGCCGCCGTCCCCCATCCCATCCTCTCGCACATCTCGGTCGGATACCGAAGCGTTCGGTAGATGACGTACGGACCCGCGACCACGAAGAGAACGGTGGCGATGAGCTGGTAGACGACACCGAGAGCAAGCGACGAGAAGGAAAGCGAGGAGACAGCAAGTCCATCGGTCGAGCCCGAGCTCACCGCCCCTCCGATCTCTTTTCCCCCGACGACCTCGCCCCGTCTCCGGATATCTTCCGCATCCTTCCGACCTGCCCTCGACTGTACGTACTCCGTCACGGCCCATGATGCTACGTTGCCCTCGCGAAAGTACAATCTCGAACGACCGTCGATCCCGTGCCCTCCATCCGCGGCGCGGGAGCCGCGGCACGAAATCCGTGCCAGCCACTCCCGGGCGGGAGTGATCCGCGCGAGATCCGTGCCACTCACTCCCGGAGCGGGAGTAGCCGCGCGAAATCCGTGCCAGCCACTCCCGGAGCGGGAGTGATCCGCGCGAGATCCGTGCCACTCACTCCCGGAGCGGGAGTGATCCGCGGAGATCCGTGCCAGTCACTCCCGGATCCGACAGTACAGTCGAGCGAGTGGGGCCGCGTATTGGGTGCCGTCGAGGGGACTTCCTCGCCGCGACGCAGGCGCATCAGGATTGTAGCCAACCCGGTCAGTGCGACGGATCGCGGGAGGCGAAGGCGTGCGCGCGGCGTTCTACATCTTCCATCGCCGCCTGGACCCCGGGTCCGTAATCGCGTTCGAGCAGCTCGCCAGATGCCGTGGACGGTATGCTGATCGGCTCGCCCGTGATCACGCGCAGGCGTGTGAACGGCTTCGGAATCTCGAAGCGATCCCAGCTGCCGAGTCTCCAAGCGCTGCGCGCACCGCTGGTCAAAGGAACGATCGGAAGCCCGGAGCGAGCCGCGATCGAGAGCAGTCCTGGCTGCACGACGTGACGGGGTCCGCGCGGTCCGTCCGGGGTCACCGCCAGGCTGTGCCCGTCTCGACCCAGCTTCGCCATCTGCAGCAGCGCCCGCACTCCCCCGCGGCTGCTCGAGCCGCGCACCGTGCCCATTCCGAGGCGATGGATCACCTGCGAAATGTACTCGCCGTCCTTGCTCTGGCTCACCAAGACCACGATCCCGCGATCTCGATGCGTGTACGCGAGCGAGAGGATGTGCTCGTGCCAGAAGGCGACGATGAACGGCTGTTTCTCCCGTTCCAATCGCGCCGCGCCTTCGGAGTCGGCCCACTCGATTCGCCAGGTGGCGCCGAGCAATCGCACCAGCCATCCTCCCAGCAATCCTGCGACTCGAAAGCGTAGCGCGGCACTGAGCGCGGTACGATCTTGCGGCGCCTTCATCGCGCCACTTCGAGCACCGCCTCGGCCGCGCGACCGGCCGCGCCGCGTGGGCCGAGCCGTTCCCGAGCCGCGAGCAGTTTCGACCGGACGGCTTCCCGCTGCGACGGATCGCGAATCCACTCCAATGCCTGGCGCGCGATCTGCTTCGGATCCGCTTCATCCTGGATGAGCTCGGGCAGGACGCGCTCTCCCGCCACGAGGTTGGCCATGGCGATGTGCGGAACCTTGATCAGACGACGCGCGATCTCATACGTGAGCGCGCTCGTGCGATACACCACGATCGAGGGGGTGCCGACAAGCAGCGATTCCAGCGTGGCGGTGCCGGACGCGACGATCGCGAGATCCGCGGCGGCGAGCGCCTCCATTCCGGGACAGAGGATTGCGCCAGGGGCAATCTCCGCGAGAAGCTCGCGATCAATCGCGTCGGCCTGACCGATGATCCACTGAACACCCGGTGCGCCCGCGTCGATCTGCTCACGCACCTGTTGCAAAAGCGGAGCGATGCGCCGGATTTCCGAACGCCGGCTTCCCGGCAGAAGAGCAATCGCTGGACCGACAGTTGCATCCGCGTCGACCGCTCTGCTCGAACCGGCCGAGTCATCGAAGCATTCGTTTTCTGGAGCCGACTCCTCTGCATCCGTACTCAGACGAGCCGAATTGGCGGAGGGCTGCTGCGAACGAGTGGGCCCGCTGAACCCCTGGCTCGATCGAGCTGTATGACCCACGCGAATGCCGATTCTCTGCCGCACTTCGCGGCGCCCCGCGTCCAACTCCTCGGGCACGCGATCGACGAGCGGATGGCCGACCCACGTGACCGGAACGCCTCGCTCGCGATAGATCGGCTCCTCGAACGGAAAGATCACGATGACGCGATCAACGTAGCGTTTGAGCACCTCGATCCGCCCGGCTCGCCACGCCCAAACCTGCGGACTGATGTAATAGGCGATCGGGATCCGCCGCGCATGGACGTGACGGAGCAAGCGAAAGTTGAAATCGGGATAGTCGATCGGAACGAACACGTCCGGTTGGAGCTCGTCGATGGCGCGGCGTACCTCGCGCAGCGCCTGGAGCAACCGCGGGAGCATCGACACCACTTCCGAGAACCCGACGACCGACAAGGTGGACGAGCTCCGGATCAAGCGCACGCCCTCGGCGGCC
>CAMPIC010000359.1 GCA_946886185.1 uncultured bacterium | reverse complement strand
CGCCAGGACCATCCCCGGAACGAAACGGGGATCTTCGCCGGGCAAGACGGAGCTCGGGGTCCTGGACCGCTCGACCAGGATCTCGCCCGCGGAACGGTGCGATCGAGGCGGAGCCGACGAGGCGATCTCGGTGGGCGAATCGACTCCGAAGTCGAGCTCGGCTCCACACCGAGAGCAAAATCGAGTCTCTCCCTGAGTGGAGTGTCCGCAGCGGGGGCATTCGGGCATGGGATCGATTCTATCAGCTCAAAATAACGCAGAAAGGGGATTGCAAGGCTCCGACGCGGACCTGTACATTTCCCCATCTCGACCAAAGTGGAGGTTTGACGATGATCGCCATCTACACCATGCACAAGCTTCGGGGTCTTTACCGATCCCCGGGAGTGGGCGCGTAGTCATCGTCTCGTAGACCGTTTCACGCAACCCGCTCACCAGCCTCAGAGCGGGTTTTTTCATCTCCAGTCCGATCGCCGAACCCGACTCCCCGCTGGTAAGTGGATTTCCGCCGATCCGCCGATGCGTCGATCCGACGCCGTTCCGTGGATCGAATGGAGCGACCATTTCATGAAGGCTCGATCGAAATACGAAATGATCTGGGAGCAGATGGAAGGGGAGCGCATCCGCTACGGCGCTGCCGCGGTCTCGCTGATTCTCGCCTCCTGCTTCCTTTATCTGGCGCCGCTGGTCCCGCGGGTCGTCCTCGACGACGTCCTGGGAGACGGCAAGGCGGAACGCTCGGGGTATGTGCGGGACGCGCTCCGTCTGCTGGGCGGCGCGGAGTTCGTGGCCGATCATCTCTGGATCGCGCTCGTCGCCATCGTCCTCCTGACCGGGATCGCCGGTTGTTTCACCTATCTGCGGGGGCGCTGGGCGGGATTGGCGGCGGAGCGGATCGCGCGGAGGCTGAGGGATCGGCTGCACGATCACCTGCATCATCTGCCGTGCCGGTACTACGACACCGCGGACACCGGCGATCTCGTGCAGCGCTGCACCTCGGACGTCGAGACGTTCCGGATGTTTCTCTCCACGCAGCTGGTCGAGATCGGACGCGCCGTGGTGATGATGGCGCTGCCGCTTCCGCTCATGCTCGGGATCGACGTCCGGATGACCTTGGTCTCGGTGGCGCTCGTTCCGGTGATCGTCGGCTTCTCCTACTTCTTCTTCAAGGGAGTGCAGAAGTCCTTCCAGGCGGTCGACGAGGCGGAAGCTGCCATGACGAGCACGCTGCAGGAGAATCTCAGCGGTATTCGAGTGGTGCGGGCCTTCGCGCGCCAGGAGTTCGAGGAAGAGAAGTTCGTCAGGACGGTGCGGGCGCATCGCGAGCGGGATGCGCGCCTCTATCGGCTCATGGGAGTCTACTGGTCGCTCTCCGACTTCGTTTGCATGTCGCAGGTCGGTCTGGTGATCGGCTTCGGCAGCTACTGGATGAGTCGCGGAGAGCTCCCCGTCGGCACGTTCTACTTCTTCCTCGCGACCGCGAACCTCTTCATTTGGCCGGTGCGGATGATGGGGCGCACCTTGACTGAGCTCGGTAAGGCGCTGGTCGCGATCGGACGGATCTACGAGATCCTCGCGGAGCCGCGCGAACGAGACGCGGTCCAGGTCGAGCCAGCCCCGCGCTTCGAAGGCAGGCTCTCCTTCGAGAAGGTGTCGTTCTCGCACGGCTGCTCTGCGGTGCTCCACGAAATCTCGCTGGAAGCGGCTCCGGGTGAAACGATCGCGCTGGTCGGGCCTTCCGGCTCGGGCAAGTCGACCATCGTCAACCTGCTGCTGCGCTTCTACGAGCCGGACTCGGGACGGATCTGCCTGGATGGCCACGATCTGGCGGAGCTTTCGCTCGCGGAAGTGCGCTCGGCGATCGCGGTGGTCATGCAGGAGCCGTTCCTCTATTCGAAGAGCCTGCACGACAACATCCGTTTCGGGCGCCCCGAGGCGCGGCGCGAGGAGATCGTGGAAGCGGCGGAAGCGGCTCACGTCCATCACTCCATCGAGGGGTTCGAAGCGGGTTACGAGACGATGGTGGGCGAGCGCGGCGTGATGCTCTCGGGAGGGCAGCGGCAACGAGTCGCGCTGGCGCGCGCGCTGCTGGATCGACCGGCTCTCCTCGTGCTCGACGATGCGCTTTCGGCCGTCGACACCGAGACCGAGTCGCTCATCCTGCAGAACCTGCGCGCGCGGCAGGGCAAGCAGACCACGATCCTGATCGCGCACCGGATCTCCACGCTCATGAACGCCGATCGCATCCTCGTGCTCGATCGCGGGCGGATCGTGGAACGCGGCACGCATGAGGAGCTGATCGCGGGTCGCGGGCTCTATCGCCGGCTCTGGGAGATCCAGACGAGCTTCGAGGAGGACTTGGAGCACGATCTCGCGCGCACTGGCGCAGGGCTCATGGCGACGGCGCGCGCGGCTCCGACTTCGACAACGGAGCCGGATCTCGAGTGCATCGTGACGGGCGACGGGCCCCCCACGGATGTTTTGCGCGCCGCGGAAGCTCTGCCCCAATTCGAGCGTGAAGCGAAGTGAGGACGAACATCGACCAGCGAGTCGACCGAGGGAATCATGACTCACACTGAAACGTGGGAAGAAGAATACGCGGCCAAGGTGGACTTGGGCCTCTGGAGGCGGGTCCTGTCGCATGCCAGGCCCTACCGCCGGCAGCTCATCGGAATGGGACTGTTCGGGTGCGTGCTCGCCGTCGTCGACACGATGTTCCCGCTCGTGACCGGCTGGGTGATCGACGACGCGATCGAGGGAGGCGGAAAGCTCGGGCGACACTTGATGGTGTATGCCGGGTTGGTGACCGCGCTCGCCCTGCTCATCTGGTCGTTCATCAATCTGGCCGGAGTGATCGTGACCGGGCTGGCCCACGACCTGCGGCGGGACGGATTTCACCGCCTGCAGGAGCTGTCGTTCTCGTATTACGACAAGCATCCGGTGGGATGGTTGGTCTCGCGTCTGACCTCGGACGTCACCAAGCTCGCGCAGATCGTTCCCTGGGCGCTGCTCGACTTCGTATGGGGTTTCGCGCTGCTCACCGCGATCTCAGCGATGATGCTGGCGCTCGAAGTCCGGTTGGCGCTGCTCGTGATGTCGATCGTGCCTCCTATGGTGCTGCTGAGCCTGTTTTTCCAGCAGAGGCTCCTGCGCAGCCAGCGCGCGGTGCGCAGGAGCAACGCTCGCATCACCGCGGCGTTCAATGAGGCGATCATGGGAGTGCGCACGTCCAAGGCGCTCGTCCGCGAGAGCGACAACCTGGCCGAGTTCCAGGTCGAATCGACCCAGATGTTCCGCCACTCGGTGCGCAACGCGCTCCAGTCGGCCGTCTATCTGCCGGTGGTGATGACTCTCGGAAGCCTGGGCGTCGGGCTCGCGCTGTGGCGCGGCGGCCTCCTGGTCGGACACGAGATCTCGCTCGGAACGATGGTTGCGTTCATGCAGTACGCCGCGCTCTTCACGATCCCGATCCAGGAGCTGGCGCAGCGCTTCACGCAGCTGCAGGCGGCGCAAGCCGCGGCGGAGCGGATGCAGAATCTGCTCGATACCGAGCCGGAGATCGCCGACTCGCCGACCGTGCGCGCGCGGGCCGGAAGCGGGAATCCGGCCCGCATCGAGCGGATCGAGTTCCGCGAGGTCTCCTTCGCGTACAAGCCGGGCGAGCACGTCCTGGAGGATTTCGATCTCGAGGTGCATGCGGGACAGACCATCGCGCTGGTCGGTGCGACCGGGAGCGGGAAGAGCACGATCGTGAGCCTGCTCTCGCGCTTCTATGAGCCGACGTCCGGGCAGATCCTGATCGACGGCGTCGACTATCGGGAGTTGAGCCTCCACTGGCTGCAGTCCAATCTCGGAGTCGTGCTGCAGACTCCGCATCTCTTCTCCGGGACGGTGCGCGAAAACATCCGGTATGGACGGCTCACGGCGAGCGACGCCGAGGTCGAGGAAGCGGCTCGCCGGGTGCATGCGCACGAATTTATCGAAACGTTGGAGAAGGGGTATGAGAGCGATGCCGGAGAGCGCGGGGATCGCCTCTCGGTGGGACAGAAGCAGCTGATCTCGCTCGCTCGCGCGGTTCTGGCGGATCCGCAGATCCTGATCATGGATGAAGCGACCTCCTCGGTGGACACCGAGACGGAACGGCTGATCCAGGCCGGGATCGAGGAGCTCCTGCGAGGCCGAATCAGCTTTCTGATTGCGCATCGGCTCTCCACGATCCGTTCGGCGGATCGGATCCTGGTGATCGATCGCGGGAAGATGATCGAGCACGGGACTCACCGCGAGCTCCTGGCGGCGCGGTCGGCCTACTAC
>CAMPIC010000358.1 GCA_946886185.1 uncultured bacterium | reverse complement strand
CCGGTACGCTGCGCCGGCCGAGTCCGGTGCGCTGCGCCGGACCCGGGCAACGGCCACTGAGGAGTCGGGTGGAGTTCGAAGTTGATACGGAGACGCAGCTGCCGGGAGCCGAACCGGCGCACGATGGTTGGCCCGGAATTTCGGGGATGCGCAGTTCCTACGATCCCGGCACTATGGGGCCATGGAACCAGCAGACAAGCCGACGGACACCATCTATTTCGAGACCGAGCCGAGCCGCTATATCCATTGGAAGTTGAGCCTCGACGGACCGGTCGCCACCCTGGCCATGGACGTGCAGGAGGACCGAGGACTCCGCCCTGGCTACGTGCTCAAGCTCAATTCCTACGATCTCGGCGTGGACATCGAGCTCGCGGACGCCATCCAGCGGATCCGGTTCGACCATCCCGAGGTGCGCGTCCTGGTGCTGAAGAGCGCGAAGGACCGCGTCTTCTGTTCAGGAGCGAACATCTTCATGCTCGGAAGCTCCTCCCACGGATTCAAGGTCAACTTCTGCAAGTACACGAACGAGACCAGGCTCTATCTGGAGGACCTCGCCGCGGAGAGCGGGGTCGGCACCATCTGCGCGATCCAGGGATCATGCGCCGGAGGCGGATACGAGCTGGCGCTGGCGTGCGAACGGATCGTTCTGGTCGACGATGGGAGCGCCACGGTCTCATTGCCGGAGACTCCGCTTCTCGGAGTGCTCCCGGGAACGGGAGGCCTGACTCGGGTCGTGGACAAGCGCAAGGTTCGGCGAGATCTCGCCGACGTGTTTTCCACCGTGGCCGAGGGAGTGCGCGGCAAACGCGCCGAGGAGTGGCGGCTGGTCGATCGTTCCATTCCGAGATCGCGCTTCGCGGAGGAGCTGGAGGCGGAGATCGCCGCGTTCGTGGAGCGCTCCCGACTGGTGAGCGAGACTGCGGATTCCACGGATGGACGGAACGCGCCTGCGCAGCCATCGTCGCTCTTACCGGGCTTGGGCGGCCAATACGAGGAAAACAGGATCCAACACCGATTCGTCACTCTCGAGATCGATTCCGACGCTCGCGTCGCCACGCTCACGGTGCAAGGCCCGAACTCCGACGAGCCGACCGAGCCAGAGGCGATGCGCGCCCGAGGCGCCGATCTCTGGGCTCTGCGTGCGTTCCGCGAGCTGGACGATGTCTTACTTCACTTGCGCTTCAACCATCCCACGATCGGTGTGGTGGTAGTGAAGACAGTGGGCGATCCGCAGATGGTCCGCGCGGTGGATCACGCGCTGTTCGACGCCGCGCCGGAGGATCGATTCGCGCGGGAAGTGATCTCGCACATGAAGCGCACGCTCCAGAGGATGGATGTGACGGCGCGCTCCTTCTTCGCGCTCATCGAACCGGGATCGTGCTTCGCGGGTAGTCTGTTCGAGCTCGCATTGGCGAGCGACCGGAGCTACATGCTGGACGACTCGGATCAGCCGGTGCGGATCGGGCTCTCTCCGCTCAATCTCGGAGAGCTTCCGACGCATTCGGGATGGTCGCGTCTTCAAACGCGATTCCACGGGGAGCCGGAGCGGCTCGATGCGGCGCGCTCGCTCGAGACTCTGCTGGATCCGGAGGAGGCGCTGGACGCGGGGCTCGTCACCTTCACCCCGGACGACATCGACTGGGAAGACGAAGTGCGCATCGCGATCGAGGAACGCGCTTCCCTCAGCCCCGATGCGCTCACCGGGATGGAAGCGAACCTGCGCTTTCCGGGTCCGGAGACGATGGCGACCAAGATTTTCGGCCGGCTCTCGGCCTGGCAGAACTGGATTTTCATTCGACCGAACTCGACGGGGGAGACCGGCGCGCTCTCGCTCTACGGCAAGCCCGCTCGGCCCGAGTTCGATTGGAGGCGTACGTGAGCACGGTCAATCAGTACGATTCGATTCCCAACAACGTCGATCTCTCTTCGGACAAGAAGCTCCAGCGCGCTCTCGAGAAGTGGCAGCCGGACTTCCTGGAATGGTGGACCGACATGGGACCGGAAGGCTTCCAGCAGGATCAGGTGTACCTGCGCACCGCCATTTCCGCGGACAATGACGGCTGGGCTCACTTCGACTACGTGAAAATGCCCGACTACCGGTGGGGCATCTTCCTCGCGGACCGCGATGCCGATCGAAAGATAGGATTCGGCGACGTCTCCGATCTGCCGGTCTGGCAGCAGGTGCCGGGCGAGCATCGCAACGTCCTGAAGCGCCTGATCGTGACGCAGGGAGACACCGAGCCGGCCTCGGTCGAGCAGCAGCGTCTCCTCGGGAAGACCGCGCCTTCGCTCTACGATCTGCGCAATCTCTTCCAGGTGAACGTCGAGGAGGGGCGCCATCTCTGGGCGATGGTGTATCTGCTCCACTCCTACTTCGGACGCGACGGCCGCGAAGAAGCGGAAGCGCTGCTGACCCGCCGCAGCGGCAACCCCGATAGTCCACGCATCCTGGGCGCGTTCAACGAGCCGATCGCCGATTGGCTGGCCTTCTACATGTTCACCTACTTTACCGACCGCGACGGCAAGTTCCAGCTCCTCTCCCTCGCGGAGAGCGGTTTCGATCCGCTCGCGCGCACCTGCCGCTTCATGCTCACGGAAGAAGCGCACCACATGTTCGTCGGCGAGACCGGCGTCCTCCGCGTCGTGCAGCGCGCCTGCGAGCTCATGAAGCAAGATCCCAACGAGGATGCGCGCGCCCAGGGAGGGATCGATCTACCTCTCATCCAGCGGTACTTGAACCAGTGGTTCTCTGTCTCGCTCGACCTCTTCGGAGGAGAGATCTCCAGCAACGCCGCGACCTACTTCGGCGCGGGTCTGAAGGGGCGCGCCTACGAGCAGAAAAAGTACGAGGACCATGTCGTCCTCGATGCCGTCTACGGAGTGCCGGTCCTTCGCGAGGATCGGTTCCAGATGGAAGACGTGCCGATGCGCAACGCCATGAACACGGTCCTGCGGGACGCGTACGTCGAGGATTGCCAGCGCGGCGTCGACAAGTGGAACAAGGTGATCGAGGAAGCGGGACTGTCGTATCGGCTCACTCTTCCGCACATCGGCTTCCATCGCGCGATCGGGATCTATGCCGACCATGCCGTCACTCCCGAGGGGAAGGTGATCTCCCTCGAAGAGTGGAGCCGCCGGCGCGACGAGTGGCTCCCGCGCCCGGACGACCTGGAATACGTGCGCTCGCTCATGATCCCGGTCTACGAACAGGGCAAGATCGCGAACTGGATCGCGCCTCCCAGCAAGGGAATCAAAGGACTGCCCTTCGAGTTCGAATACGTCCGCCTCTGATTTCGTCTGCGCGGAGGGCGCGATCGCGGTTGCGGAACGAGATGATCAGGGACGCGGGTCTGTCGTATCGCCGCGATCAGGATTGTGGCGCAGGCGCTTGCGGAGCAGCGCGCGGGGCTGGGAGCGCGGTGAGTCCTCGGACGGAGTCGTCTTCAGGCAGAACAGGATCACGAACGTCCCAGTCATGGTGATCACCACGATCGCCGCGTGCACCAGGATGTGCGCATTGCGCGTGATGAGGTAGCCGGTCAACGCGCCGATCCACATCGTGGCGATCGACATCACTTTCGCGCGGCGCGGCATGGCCCGGCTGACCATGAACCGGTGGAGCGGCGGACCGAGCACCGGGTGCGTGATCAGCTTATGGTGCAGATACGGCGAACTCCGCACGAAGAACCACGACGCGATGATGAGGAAGATGGTTGTCGGAAGCACCGGCACGAACAGCGCGATCACGCCGATGATGAGCGAGAGCGAGCCGATGCCGATGTAGATCCACCGACGCAGCTTCGGGATCGGCTTGGCCGGATAGCGGGCAGGCGATCCTGCGTCGGCGCCGCTGTTTCTCAATGCATCGCTCCTTCTTCCTCGTCGGGCCGATCATCGCCGTTGCCTGACCGGATCATCGCTTCCGCCGATCGGATCATCGCCGTTGCCTGACCGGATCATCGCTTCCGCCGATCGGATCATCGCTGTTGCCTGACCGGATCGTCGCTTCCGCCCGACTGGCCCGGTCGGCAGGACGACTCCTGCCGCCATCAGCCCCAGTATCGGCTCCTTCGTTTCCCGCGACAAACCCGGAATTCAACGCCTTGGAAGGAGCGGGGATTGGCGTTGCCGTGAATGGGAGCTCCAGTGGGTGCACCAGCGTTCCTACCGTGTTTTGGCGCATCGCCGAAACGCTCGTGTGCCCGGAGAAATTCGTCAGGATGGCGTTCCGGCCGGCCGATATCGCCTTCGAAAGACATCCTCGCGTCCGGGACCGCGGATCGTCCTTTCACCCTTGGTGCGCCCCAGCCGC
>CAMPIC010000357.1 GCA_946886185.1 uncultured bacterium | reverse complement strand
CCATCTCGGTCTGCCGGATGAGGCCGCCGTAACGGTCTCGATCGCCGCCAAGTTGACGGGGCGGCAGTGGATGCTGCGTCAATGGATCTCCTCGCACCTGAGGCGCAGCGGAATCACCGGCTACTTCTCGCTTTACGACGTGCCGCTCCCCTTGCTGCGCCACTTCGATCTCGTCCAGCGCAGGAACGTGTACGCGCCGGGCGCGTTCGAAACCGTGGAAGGGCTGCCCGATCTGCTGGCTCGGCGCGGCGTGCCGCACCGCATCTGGGACTGGACCGTCTCCGAAGAGGCGGCGTTCGCCGATCTGGAGCGGACGGTGGAGACGGGCCGCGAGCGCGTGCTCTTCTTCTATCGCCCGGAGCTGGATGGACTGATGCACACGGTCGGTCCGAACGATCCGCGCGTGGGGCGGACGCTGTCCGAGTATAGCGCGCGCATCGAAGCGATCGTGGCCAAAGCGCGCGAGCGCCACGACGAGGTCGAAGTGTACGCATTCGGCGATCACGGAATGGCGCAGGTCGATCACACCCATGATCTCTGGGAGCCGCTGCGGGCTCTGCGGCTGCGCGTCCCCGACGACTATCTCTACTTTCTCGACAGCACCATGGCGCGTTTCTGGTTTCGCACCGATGAAGCGCGCCGCACCGTGCGCGGCCTGTTGAAGACCCTGGACTTCGGGCGCATCCTGGAGATTTCCGAGCTCCAGGAGCTGGGGGCGTTCTATCGCGACCAGGAGTACGGCGAGATGATCTTCCTGTTAAACGAAGGGCACATCCTGGTCCCCTCCTTCATGGGATTGAGCCCGGTCAGAGGAATGCACGGCTATCATCCCGACGCGTCCGCTTCGTACACCACCCTGCTCACGAATCGTCCGCCCTCGAGCTATCCCACCTCGCTCCTCGAGGTGCACCGCCTCCTTTCCGAAGCGTTCGCGCGAGTCTCCGCATGAAGTCGAGAGCCTCCGCATGAAGTCGCGAGCCTCCGCATGAAGTCGCGAGCGTCCGTATGAAGTGGAAGATCGCAGTCGGAGTCCTGCTCAGCGCGCTCTTCCTCTGGCTGGCGTTCCGCAACGCCAACCTCGGAGAGGTCGCGCTCGCGGTGCGCTCCGCCAACTATCTCTGGATGATCCCGATGGTCGCGATCACGCTGGTCTCGTTCGCGCTCCGCGCCTGGCGCTGGAAGTATCTCTTTCCGGGGGAGAAGCCGGCCTTCGGTCCGCTCTTCCGTTCCACCTTCATCGGGTTCATGGGGAACAACGTGCTTCCGGCCCGTCTGGGAGAGCTGATGCGCGTGTATGCGATCGGGCAGAGCGCCGGCATCAGCCGGAGCGTGGCCCTGGGCTCTCTCGTGATCGAGCGGATCCTCGACATGAGCATGCTGCTCCTTCTCTTCGCAATCGTGATGGCGGCGGGGAGGCTCCCCGAGGAAGTGCGCAGCTGGGGGCTCTATCTACTCGCCTTCGCCGGTCCGATCCTGATCGGCGCGATCCTCTTTCGCGCCTATTCGGAGAGGATCCTTCCCAAGCTGGAACGGTTCCTCCCGCCGGGGATCCGCGCGCGCGTGCTGCAGATGGCGGCGAACTTCCGCGACGGCCTGGGAGTGCTGGGGCGTCCTTCCGATCTGGCGCGGGCCACCGTTCTCTCTCTGCTCATGTGGGGAAGCCTGGTCTTCGTGGTGGTGTGCGGATTCCGCTCTCTCGATCTGCATCTCCCGGCGGATGCGGGAGGGATCGTGCTCGTGGTGATGGCGATCGGGACGATGATCCCCTCCGCGCCGGGCTTCATCGGAACGCTCCAGTACGCGGGCGCTCTGGCGCTGCGGCAATACGGTGTCGATCCCTCGCTCGCGCTCTCGTTCACCCTCATCTATCACGCGAGCCAGTGGTTTCCGGTGACGGCGCTGGGCTTCTACTACTTCATCCGGCAGCACCTGAGCCTGAAGCGGATGGTCGCGCCAAACTCGGGAGAGGCGGAACAGGGGCCGATCACCTGGGGGAAGCACGGCGCCTGAGCAGGAACGCCATCCGGAGACGACCCGGAGGCAAATTTTTCCGCTCGACGGTCGCCACATGGCATGAGGAAAGCAGCGGTTTCCGACGCGTTCGTTGACATTCGGTGAAAGGTTTTGGTATCGTTGATTCGATTCAACCACAAGTACTTCCGGCTTCCCCGATGCACCGGAGGAAATCGATCGAGCGGTTGGTACAAGGCGGGTCGCGCTGAGCGGCCCTATTCGCAACAGGAAGAACTGAAGGGCTGGTCGGCTGTTCCGTTGGTCCCGCCGAGCGGCCGGTCCCCCGTCTCTCACGAGTGGGAGACGCGCAACGAGAGAGGCCTTGTAACCGTGTCTGCGGTTCGCGACGCTGCGTGTCGGTCGGTAGGATGGGCGTGGCTCTTCAGATCCCCCGCTCCCTCGATCCGCCGCGCCGGGAGAGTGTGGTGAGTTCCCTCTCGGAAGAATCTCGGATCCGCCGCGCTGCGCCCGTGACCTCGGGCATCGGCGAACCGGTGAGCCGCAGGTCCGACGGGACCTCCCGTGCAGGGGTCGGTCACCCGGCATTCGCCAATCTTCCGGCCTGGACGGGCGGCGAGACGATCCCCGTGACCCCGGACGTCACCTTCTATCAGCGCCACGGCAAGCGCATGATCGATTTCACCCTCAGCGGATTGGCCCTGCTTGCGCTTCTTCCGATCCTCACGGTCATCGCGATCGCCATCAAAGTCGAAGACGGCGGACCCATCTTCTACCGGTCGATGCGTGTCGGCCGGGGAGGGCGCCGATTCTGCTTCTGGAAGTTCCGCTCGATGATCCGCAATGCGGAAGCCTCCCGCGATCGCCTGCAAAACCTGAACGAATCGGACGGGCCGGTCTTCAAGATCGAGAACGATCCGCGCATCACCCGGATGGGACGGCTCCTCCGGCGCACCAGCATGGATGAGCTCCCGCAGTTCTGGAACGTCCTCTGCGGGGACATGAGCCTGGTGGGACCAAGGCCTCCGATCGCGGAGGAAGTGGTGAAGTACGAGCCCTGGCAGCTCCGGAGGCTCTCGGTGCGGCCCGGCCTCACCTGTCTCTGGCAAATCAGCGGGCGCTGCCGCATCGGCTTCGACGAATGGATGCGGCTCGACATGGAATATGTCGATCGGCGAAGCTTCGCGCTCGACATGCACATCCTCGCGCGGACCGTTCCCGCCGTCTTGAGTGGAGAAGGGGCCTATTGATGCTGCTCCCTCGGGGGCGATCCGCCTCCGCCTGGAGCCTCGTCGGTCTCACGGTGCTGGGCGCCGGGCTCCGCTTCTTCCATCTCACCCATCAGTCCTTGTGGGTGGATGAAGCTTTTTCCATCAAGTACGCGCGGATCTTCGAAGCGATGTCCCCGCTCCAGTTCATCGAGGATTTGCACGGACCGCTCCACTCGCTGCTGCTCCACGCCTGGAGCAAGCTGTTCGGAACCGGCGAGCTCGCGCTCCGTTCGATGGAGGCGGTGATCAGCACGCTCACCATTCCCGCGTTCGCCTGGTCGCTCATTCCTCTCCGCAGGACGCGCACGCTGTGGATCGCGACCGCGCTCCTCGCGCTCAATCCGTTCCATGTCTGGTACGCGCAGGAAATCCGCAACTATGCGCTCTTCATGCTCATGGGAGTGCTGGCGAGCGGGCTCTTCCTGCGGATCTCGGTCGGGGAGACGCGCCTCGGAGCGATCTCGCGCTTCGCCGGATATGGTGTGATCAACTTCCTCGCGATGCTCAGCAACCTCGCGCACTTCTTCACCATGATCGTGCATGGCGCGGTGCAGCTCTTCCGCGGGCGCGGCGGACGGCCGCTCTGGCGCGGCTTCGCGCTCTCCTGGATCCTCACCCTGCTCCTTTTGGGACCGTGGATCGTCCGCTTCTGGGACCGGCACGTGGAAGTGTCCGGCGCGCTCGAGCCGGCGGTGGTTCCGAGCGGGGAGAAGTTGCGGGGAGAGACCAGCGCTCCACTCGAAGGGATTCCCTATTCCTATTTCGTGTTTTCGGTCGGCTACTCCTATGGGCCGAGCCTGCGCGAGCTCCACATCCTGAGCCAGGAGATGAGCCTCGCGGTCTTGAAGCCGCACGTCGCGCCGATCTTGTATGCCGGGCTGGCGTTCGGAGTCGTGGCGTGCCTGGGCGCCGCGCGCCTCTTCCGCGCCGGCCTCGTAGGGCGGTACTTCCTGCTTCTCGCGATCCTGCCGGTGCTGCTCACCTATGGGATCTCCCTGCGGAACCTCAAGGTGTTCAATCCGCGTTACGCGGCGGCGGCCATGCCCGCCTATCTGGTCGTACTGGCGGAGG
>CAMPIC010000356.1 GCA_946886185.1 uncultured bacterium | reverse complement strand
TCCTTCCAGGTGCCGGCGACGCCCTTCACCTGGGCCTGGCCGCCGAGCTTGCCCTCCGTGCCGACCTCGCGCGCCACGCGGGTCACCTCGGAAGCGAACGCGTTGAGCTGATCCACCATCGTGTTGATGGTGTTCTTGAGCTCGAGGATTTCGCCGCGCACGTCCACCGTGATCTTGCGCGAAAGGTCGCCTCGCGCCACTGCGGTGGTCACTTCCGCGATGTTGCGCACTTGCGCGGTGAGGTTGCCGGCCATGGCGTTGACGCTGTCGGTGAGATCTTTCCAGGTGCCGGCCACTCCCGGGACGACCGCTTCTCCGCCGAGCCGGCCATCGGTCCCGACCTCGCGCGCCACCCGGGTCACTTCCGAGGCGAAGGAGCGAAGCTGATCGACCATGGTGTTGATCGCTTCCTTGAGCTGGAGGATCTCGCCGCGCACGTCCACCGTGATCTTGCGCGAGAGGTCTCCGCTGGCCACGGCGATCGTCACCTCGGTGATGTTGCGCACCTGGGCGGTGAGGTTGCCGGCCATGGCGTTGACGCTGTCGGTGAGCTCCTTCCAGGTGCCCGCGACTCCCGGAACGACCGCCTGTCCTCCCAGCTTCCCGCCCGTTCCCACTTCGCGCGCCACGCGGGTCACTTCGGAAGTGAAGATGCCCAGCTGCTGGATCATGGTGTTGACGATGGTGGCGGAGCGGAGGAACTCGCCCTCGAGCGGGCGCCCGTCCACGTCCAGACGGACCGTTTGCATGAGATCGCCTTGCGCGACCGCGGAGATGACGCGCGTCACCTCGGTGGTGGGAAAGAGGAGATCCTCGATCAGCGTGTTGACCGATCGCTCCATTTCACGCCAGGCGCCCTGCGATCTCGAGAAGTGGGTCCGATTGCGGGTCTTTCCTTCACGGCCCACCACCCGCCCGACTCGCTCGAGCTCGCTCGCGATATTCTGGTTGGACGAAACGATGTCGTTGAACGCGTCGGCGATCTTCCCTTCCAGACCGGTCCAGTCGTCCGGCAGGCGGACCGAAAAATCCCCATGGCGCGCACTGTTCAACGCATGCATGAGCTCGCGCAGGATTTCCTGATATTCGGGATCGGGGCGCGAGCCCGCTCGGGCGGAGCGTTCCTCGGTCCATGCCTGGTCCGGCTCGTCGGCAGTGATCGTTGCCGTGGAAGTCGCTTCCGGCGTACGGCCGGGTTCGTCCACGGCAGCCGCCCGCTCCTTCGAGGACCTGGTCGTGGACCGCGAGGAGGCGCGCGTGCGCGATTTCGCAGGCTTCGCGGATCTCGCGCCGGTGGTCGCCGCGTCGGCGCTCGCGGGATCGTCTTCGGCTTTGGTGGTCGGGAACGTGTCGGACTCGGCCATGTCTGCGAGCGTCGGCTCCGGGCGCTCTTCCGTCATGCATCGCTCCTGCTTCAAGGCGAATGAAACGTGCAGCCCCGAGGGAACGCTGCTTCGGCTGGAGCAGAGGATTCTCGCGGGGACAAGCGGATGATCTGTCGCGTACCGGGGCGTGCCGTTCGTACCGGCAAGACTCCGGGAATCGGAGCGAATTGTGGGACGGTACGCACTGCCAAGCGTCCCGGCATCACCGTCGATTGCGTGGCAGTATGCCGCAACTCGAAAACCCAATGCAACGGCGAGCGGCAATCTTGTCGTGGTATTTGTAAATTATACGCGCTTGTACACAGATTTGCAATTTGTGGAAAATATCACGATCGCGATGTCGATTTTGTAAGTTTCGAACGCATTCCGCAGGCGGCCTAGTTGAGGAGAGTCTGGAAACGCGCGTCGGCCCGCAGAGATTCCCACTCGGGTTCGATCGCGGCGCGTCTTCCCATGAAATGCGGGAAGTCGCGGATCGCGCTCGCGAGCAGTTCGAGAGCTTTGTCCGCCTGGTCGCGCAGCGCATGGAGGGCGGCCGCGTAGTAGCGGGTGAACGGATCGTCGGCCCCGAGCGCGACCCGGGCCTCGAACGCCTCGATTCCCGAAACCAGAATGGCCGCCCCCGACTCGTCGCCGCCGCGCAATCGAGCCACTCCCAGACGCAGAGAGAGCTCGATCCGGATGCGCGAGCGCAGCGCGTGGTCGAGGTGCTCCACGAAGCTCATCTCTTTCTCGCAGGACTCCGCGGACTCCGCGAACTTTCCCTGCAGGGCCTGCAGATGGCCGAGCCGCATGTACCCGCCGACCAGCTGCACACCTTGTTGGCCCGAGAGGAACGCCTCCTGCAGCTCGATGGCACGCCGGGCGGCCGGCTCTCCCGCTTCGAAATCGCGCAGGAGCGCGCAGCAGTGAGAAAGCTGCATCCAGTACCAGCCACTCTGCGGCGCTCGGGCCAGCGCTTCTCGATACAGCTCGGCCGCTCGCGCGAACTCTCCTCGTCCGATGAAGAAGCCGCGGGCGAGGCCTCCCAACGCCCGCGGATCCTCGGGAGCGAGCGCCACGGCGCGATGCAGGCAATCCAGGCCCTCTTCGACGCGCCCGCGCGCCACCAACGTCGCGCCCAACTCGCGCCACGCGCGCGGCAGGCGCGGATTGACCTCGAGGAGTCGCCGCAGGATCGCCTCGCTCCTCTGATGCAGCTCCGCCGCGCTCAAGTACTCGGCTTTCTGCGCGTACGCAACTCCGAGCTCCAGCTGGGCGCGCAGATAGCGCGGATCGAGCGCAACCGCGCGCTCGAAGAGCAGGATCGCGCGTTCGATTGATTCGTACGTGTCCGCGCGCATGTTGAGCAGCCCGACCGACAGCGCCTGGTAGGCCGCCACGACCTGCGTCGTTTCCCCTTCACCGGCGTCCGAAACGCTGCGGCGCAATCCGGCCATCAGGTCGGAGACGACGAGATCCTGCAGCGCAAAGATGTCCTCCATGCGTCCATCGCGCTTGACCGCCCGGACGACCTTTCCTGTCTCGACCTCGACGACGCGCGCGGTGACCCGGACCTGCTCGCCCAGTCTTTGAAATCCGCCCGCGAGCACCCACCGAGCCCCCGTGGCGCGCCCCACCTCGACCGCGTCTTCCGGACGCAGCTCGGTCGTCTCCGCGCCGAGCCGGCGCAGCGTCTCGCGCAATCGATCCCGCGCCCAGACTTCCAGTCCTTCGATTTCCTGGAGAGCCGCGGTCACCGTTTCGAGCAGACCGGTTCCGAGCCACTCGTCCTCGGGATGGCGCGTGATGTTGATGAACCCCGCCACACCGACCGTGAGCGAGCCGGTTTCGGAGACGACCGATACACTCCCGCTCCGCAATCGATCGCACTCCGCTCGCACCTCGCGCAGTTCGGACAGGCGCGTCTGCGGATCCTTGTCCAACATCTTCCGGAGCAGGCGTTCGACTCGCGCCACCCGCGCGTCGCTGAATCGGAGGGGAAGCGGGAAGGGATCGTGATGCAGAATCGCGTTCGCGACCTGGATGACATTGTCTCCCGCGAACGGCCTGCGCCCGGCCACGAGCTCGTAGAACACCACACCGAGCGAGAAGACATCGGAACGCGGATCGAGTGGCTGGCCCAGAGCCTGCTCCGGAGACATGTAGTGCGGCGTACCGGCCCACTGGCCCTCCCGCGACAGCTCGGCGTCCCGGGTCCAGGTCGCATCGTCCACGCCCAACCGTCCCTGCACTTGCGCAAGACCGAAGTCGAGCACTTTGACGCGTCCGTTCGTGACCATGAGATTGGAGGGCTTGATATCGCGATGCACCACGCCGTGGGAGTGTGCTTCCGCGAGCGCATCCGCGACCTGCGCGATGGTGTCGAAGATCGTGTCCAGGTCGAGCGGAGCGTCCGCCATCATTTCCGCGAGCGTCTTTCCAGGCACGTACTCCATGACGAGCAGGGAGACCGGCCCTTCGGGCGTTTCGGACTCCTCGACGTCGTAGATCACGGCGATGTTCGGATGGTTGAGGGCGGAGGCGGCGCGCGCCTCTCGGAGGACTCGTGATCGTTCCCGGTCGATCGAGCGGAGCATCTTGAGCGCGACGGGCCGATGAAGGCGCAGATCTTCCGCGCGGAACACTTCCCCCATACCCCCTTCGCCCAGGCGCTCGAGGATGCGGTAATGCGAGATCGTCGTGTGGATCATGCGCCTCCAGAGTCCGACGAGAATGCCTCTGCGCCAGGAACGTGCCCCGATCACCAACGCAGCGGCTGTGAAGCGCGCGGCGAATCACGATCGCACGTCTACCGACCGATCGATGCGCCCCTCGGCCTGGCTGCGAGCGGTTGCATTGTCCGTCCGCTCGAAATCACTGTGCCCCTCCGAGATTCTCGGTCATCTGCTGCAGCACCGGCTTCTGCCCGGCTGCCGTATCCATGAAGTC
>CAMPIC010000355.1 GCA_946886185.1 uncultured bacterium | reverse complement strand
GATCAGACAGGAACGGACCGAAGGCCCTTCCGCCCCGCCAAGATTCCCCTCCACCTCGGTCCAGCTCGTTCCTCCGTTCGCCGTATAGAAGAGGCTGCTCACGGAATAGTTGCTGAACGCGATCAGCACCTTGTTGGAGTCGGTGGGATCCACCGCAATGCAGTTGATATAGCCGGCCGGAAATCCCGCCCCGGTGATGTTGGTCGGGGTGGTGTTGGCCGGAGCGTTGCTCGCGTTCGTGATCTTGTACAGCTTGGCGCTGCGCGAGCCCAGGTTGAATCCGGCGTAATAGACCGTGTTGGCCGGACTTTTGGACGCGGCAATGGCTGTCACGTACTCGTTCGGGATGTTCGTGACCTGCACCCACCCCTGATCGGTTTCCTGATTCGGGTTTCCGGTCGCGATCGCGGTCACATTGTTGTTCCGCCACAGCCCGTTGAGAGAGGCCATGTACATGCGCTTGGTGTCGGACGGGTCGAGCGCCGTGGGGTTCACGAAGAGCACGTTCTGGTCCGTAAGAGCAGCGGGATCGACTCGCTGGAAGCTGTTCCCGAAGGAGCCGTTCGCGGTCAGCGTGATGCGGTAGACCACGCTGAACTGAGCGGAGAAATAGTAGTTGCCGCCCGCGCTGGCGCCGTCCGCGACATGGACGTAGCAGCCGTCTCCGCCGAACTGATCGATCCAGGACGTGGTGGGGGCGCTGTTGTGCACCGTCCAGCATCCGTTGTCCTGAAGTCCGCAGGCAACGACCGAGCTCCCGGCTGTCCCTTCATCGATCGCGACGTGATAGAACTGCGTCGAGAGGTAACCGTTGTTGAGCGAGGCCCACTGCACATTCGAGGCCATGATGTCGGTGGTCTTCCAGACACCGCCATCGCTTCCCGAGTATGCGATGTTCGGGTTGGTCGGATGGAAGACCAGGCCGTGCTGGTCGGAGTGCTGCTGATAGGGCGGCGTGTTCGGATCTGGATAGAGCCATCCTCCCACCCAACGCCGGGCACCCCCGGTCTGGAACTGATCGGTGGAGCGGACGAGGTGGACGCCTCCGATGAAGACGGCGTTCTCATCGTTCGGCTTCACCTTCAAAACCAGGTCGTAGCCACCCTGCGAGTCGAAGGTCCAGAGTCCGCCCGCTTGCTCGGCCGCGACCGGAATGCCGGAGAGCTGCGCGGACCGATCGGACCAGCTGTCTCCCGCCGCGCTGTACTTGAACAGCTTGTGCGCGCCTTGTTCCTTGGGAGCGACCAGCGCCCAGAGCACATCCGAGTTGGAAGGAGCGAGCCCGAGCACGATGCGCCCGTAGGTCGCGGGAAGCTGGGGAGGATTGATGTTGGTGAACGATTGGCCGTCCGCGGAGCGCCAAATCCCCTTCTGCGGTCCGTCGCTGTCGAGGGCGGCATAGACGACGCCCTGCGGCGTGACCACGACGTCATTCTGATACGACATCTGCTCCGCGAGCTGGCCGCGCACGAAGGTCCACGACTGTCCTCCGTCGAGCGAACGCTGGATCCCGCCGATCGTCGCCGCATACAGCTCGTCCTGACCAGTGTTGGAAACATCGAGGGCCACGTTCCAGACGTAGTCGAAGCCACTGTCGAACTGGATGGGGCTGCCCGGAGCGGTGGCCTGCAGGAGCGTCCAGGACTGCCCGCCGTTCGCGGACTTCCAGATCCCGGTTCCGAAGTAGGAGGCGCCCACGGTCGCGGCGGAGTTGCCGAGGTACTCTCCGGTTCCGCAATACCAGGTGGCGGTGCGTCCGGCGCGCGTGTCCTGCAGCAGGCAGGTCGGGGCATACAGGTCGATGTCCGCGGTCGTCAATGTCCAGGACTGTCCCTCGTTGACCGTTCTCCAGATTCCTCCGGAGATCGCTCCCGCCAACATCGTGCGGGCGGTGGCGTCCGAGGCGTCCAGAGCGAGGGCCCGGGTGCGGCCGCCCACGTTCCACAATCCGCGGCTGTTCCAGCTGGACACGGAGTACTGTGCGGAGCGCTGCGCTGGCCGGGAAGCGATCGCGCGGGCGAAGGCGATCTCTCGATTGCGAATCCCGGGAGGAATCTGTCCCGTCGCCGGATCCTGGAGCTGGAGAACCTCCTGCCAGCGCCTCCCGCGCGGATCATCCCTCATTTCACCGATCGACTCGGGCGATTCCGGAATCCCTTCGGGAGTACCGGGCGGGGTTTCCTCCCCTTCCTTTTCGCTGAGCATCAGCTCGACCCGCGCACGCTGGAGCGATTCGGCGGTGAGCAGATTCTCCGGTTCCGCATTTCGCGCGAGCCAGGCGATGCCCGAAAGCGCGACCACACCCATCAACCCGAACGTACGAGTCGAACCACGCATGACTCTGCCCCCCGAGTAGGCTGTTCCTTTGGAAACACTCGATGCATCGAGGCCCTTCGATGCACGAAGCGGATTTCGACCTCATCCAACCTTCCCACGGAGGTTGGCCGGCTCCGCGCATCCATCGCTCGACGCGCCGGTCCAGCCGGAGCGGGCTTCATCACAGTGTCGTAGCGGTGGGATGCGAGTCTCAGTGTACCTGGATTCGCGCTCGCCGGGAATCGGGGCATCGTGTACGTACCGAATTTCGCCTGCCTCGAGCGCCGCGAGCACCGGAATGCCGGCCCTCGCCCTTCCTGCCATGGTGCCGGACGCCGCCAACCGCGTCCGCCGCGGGAAGCCGGGGGTGAGTTAGTATCGTGCTGGACTCGAGACCAGGTTCGGAAACGAAGCGAGGACCCATGAACCGACAACCGCTCAGTTTCGAGCGTCTGCGCGCGGAAACCATCGGCAGCGACACCATGATCGAGACGCCGTTCGGAGCGCGCCCTATGGTCTATTGCGACTACACCGCCTCGGGGCGGTGCCTGGGCTTCGTGGAGCGCTACCTCCAGCAGGTCCAGCGCCATTATGCCAACACGCACACGGAAGACGATCTCACCGGGCGCACCATGACCCGCCTGCTCCACCAGGCGGAGCGGGCGATCAAAAATGCGGTGAACGCGGGTGCCGACGGCCGGATCGTGGCCTGCGGAACCGGCTCCTCGGGAGCGATCGAGAAACTCCAGCAGATCGTGGGGACGGCGCTCCCGCCGGCGACGCGGCGGGTCTTGATGACGGCTCTCGGAAGCGCGTTCGGACTCGAACGGTGCGCCGAGATCGAGTCCGCCCTGGGCCGCCATCAGCCGGTCGTCTTCGTGGGACCGTTCGAGCACCACTCCAACGAGGTGACGTGGCGCCAGGGGCTGGCCACGGTGATCGAGGTGCGACTCTCCTCCGATGGCTGCGTCGATCTGGATCATCTGGAAGAGCTGCTCCGGGACGAGCGATTCAGGAACCGGCTTCGCATCGGTTCCTTCTCCGCCGCCTCCAATGTCACCGGGATGCGGACGCCGGTGCACGAGATCGCGACCTTGCTCCATCGCCATGGCGCGCTGGCCTGCTTCGATTTCGCGGCGAGCGCACCCTATGTGGAAATCGACATGAATCCGCCTCCTCGGGGCGAAGAGGATCCCTCTCTCGACGCGATCTTCATCTCCCCGCACAAGTTCCTGGGAGGACCGGGATCGAGCGGCGTCCTGGTGTTCAATCGGCGGATCTACCACGAGGATCTTCCGCCCACGGTGGGCGGCGGAGGCACGGTCGAATACGTCAGTCCCGAGTCCCAGGAGTATTTCGCCGACATCGAGGAGCGCGAGAAGTCGGGCACGCCGGGAGTCATCCAGGTCATGAAGGCCGCGCTCGCATTTCTCGTGAAGGACGGGATCGGGGTCGAGAAGATCGAGGCGCGGGAGCAGGAGCTCCTCCGCCGCGCTTTCGAACGCTGGCACCGTCATCCTCGCATCGAAATTCTGGGCAATCCGGATCCCGCCCGGCGGATCGGAATCGTCTCGTTCAACGTGAAATCGGCGGCGGGGCGCTATCTCCATCCGAAGTTCATGACCGCGTTGCTCAACGATCTGTTCGGAATCCAGTCTCGTGCGGGTTGTTCCTGCGCCGGTCCCTACGGACACCGGCTCTTGGACATCGATCTCGAGCACTCCGAGCGTTATCGCCGCTGGATTTTGAAAGGATTCACGGGCATCAAGCCCGGATGGTGCCGGGTCGGATTCCATTACACGATGGAGGACGCCGAGGCGGAGTACGTGATCACCGCGGTCGAGCTGATCGCCGACCACGGAGAGCGTTTCGTCCCGTTGTACGATTTCGATCTTTCGACCGGCGCCTGGACGCACCGCCAGGCGAGTAACTCGTTCGAAGACTTTTCCCTGGAGATTGCGCTTGCGGAGGGCAAGCCGCCGCGGTGCAGCACTCCCGAGG
>CAMPIC010000354.1 GCA_946886185.1 uncultured bacterium | reverse complement strand
GTACTGCAGGTCTTCTCGCGCCCGCCGGATCAGCCTCCCACCGGGATCGATCCGAGCGCGATCGTGTCGCCGCGCGCCAAGCTGGGAGAGAATCTGGCGATCGGGCCCTATGTCGTGATCGAGGATGACGTCGAGGTCGGCGACGGCACCATCCTGATGGCAGGATGCTATCTCGGACCCCGCTCCCAGGTGGGCGCGCACTGCCGCTTCTATCCGCACGTGGTCCTGCGCGAGGAGACGTTCGTGGGCAACCGGGTCATCCTGCATCCCGGTGTGGTGCTCGGCTCCGACGGCTTCGGCTACGCCTTCGACGGCCAGGCCCATCACAAGATTCCACAGATGGGCCGCGTGATCGTGGAAGACGATGTCGAGATCGGGTCCAACAGCACCGTCGACCGCGCGACCACCGGAGTGACGCGGATCGGGCGCGGCACCAAGATCGACAACCTGGTGCACATCGCGCACAACGTCGAGATCGGCGAGCTTTCCATCCTCTGCGCGCAGGCGGGGATCTCGGGAAGCACGCGGCTGGGCCGGGGCGTCACGCTGGCCGGGCAGTCGGGTCTGGTCGGGCACATCGAGATCGGAGACGGAGCGCGGGTGGGAGCGCAGGGCGGAGTGACCAAGTCGGTGCCGGCCGGCGAGACGGTCTCCGGGTATCCTGCGACCAATCATGGGCGCGCCTCGCGCATGTACGCGGCGCTGCGCCATCTTCCCGACACTCTGCGCACGATTCGCGAGCTCGAGTCGCGCGTGCGGGAGTTGGAGCGCGCGCGGGACGCTTCCAGAGAAACGAACGAGACTGGATCGGAAGAGACGGGCAGGGAACGGACCAGCGCTCATCAGCAGGGAAGCGGGACGATCATTCCATGAATCGAGCGGTTCAACACACCATCGGCCGGCAGGCGACGTTCTCCGGGGTCGGCTTGCACACCGGTCAAGAGACCACCATCACGTTCAAACCGGCCCCCGCCGACGCCGGCCTGCGGTTCGTGCGCACCGATCTGCCCGAGCAGCCGGTCATCCCGGTCTCTCCGGAAAACGCGCGGGAAGACGTCGGCCCGCTCCGGCGCACCATTCTGCGTGTCGGCGACGCCGAAATGCACACGGTGGAGCACGTCCTGGGGACGCTCTCGGGGCTCGGCATCGACAACCTCGTGATGGAGGTGAACGGCCTCGAGGTGCCCGAGCCGGCCGACGGAAGCGCCCGCGCGTTCGCGAGCGTGCTGCGCGAGGCCGGTCTGGTGGAGCAGGACCTGCCGCGCCGCTTCCTACAGGTCACGCAGCCGGTTTGTTACGAGGAGGGCCCGGTCAGGATCGTGGCTCTTCCGCATGATGGATTCCAGATCAGCTTCACCATCCAGTTCGACAACAAGATCGTCGGAACCCAATACATCAATCTCGAGATGTCGCCCGAGACGTTCGTGAAAGAGGTTTCCTCGGCGCGCACCTTCGCGCTGTACGAGGACGTCGAGAAGCTCCGCGCCGCGGGCATGATCCGAGGCGGCACGCTCTCCAATGCCGTCGTGATTCGCGGTGACACCATCATGAACGAGGATGGACTGCGTTACGAGGACGAGTGCGTCCGTCACAAGGTCCTCGATTTGATGGGAGACCTGACTCTGCTGGGGAGGCCGCTGCGCGGGCACGTGCTCTCGGTCCGGTCCGGCCACAACGCCAACGTCCGCTTCGTGAAAAAGCTCCATGCCGCGATCGCGCAAGGCGCGGGACACGATGGCATGCTCGATCAGGTGCACTTCGACATCAATGCGATCTCGCGGATCATGCCGCACCGCTATCCGCTCCTGCTCGTCGATCGGATTCTCTATCTGGAGGAGCGCAAGCGGGTGGTCGGCCTGAAGAACGTCACGATCAACGAGCCGTTCTTCGTGGGGCACTTTCCGGGGCATCCGATCATGCCCGCGGTTCTCATCGTCGAAGCGATGGCGCAGTGCGGCGGCATCCTCCTTCTCAATACCGTGGAGAACCCAGAGTCGAAGTTGGTCTACTTCATGGGAATCGACAATGCCAAGTTCCGGCGGCCGGTGCTGCCGGGCGATCAACTGATCATGGATCTGGAGCTGGTGCGTCTGAAGACGCGCATCTGCAAGATGAACGCGCGCGGGTATGTGCGCGGGCAGCTCGTGGCCGAGGCGGAGCTCAGCTCCACGATCGTGGACCGATGACGATGGCGCGGGAAGATCGCGGAGATGCGGTGAAGCCGGCGAGCATGGACGACTGGAGCAAAATGGGAACGTTCATCGATCCCACGGCGAGGATCGACGCCGGCGCGGAGCTGGGACGAGAGGTCCATGTCGGACCCTGGTGCTGGGTCGGCTCCAACGTCCGCCTCGGGGACGGTTGCCGGCTGGATTCGATGGTGCGTCTGGATGGGTGGACCGAGATTGGCGCGGCCAACCACTTCCACCACGGCGCGGTGATCGGATCGCCTCCGCAGGATCTCAAATACCGCGGGGCTCCCAGCAACGTGGTGATCGGCGACGGAAATGTCTTTCGCGAGTACAGCACCGTCAATCGTGCGACCGAGGAAGGGGAAGTGACGCGCATCGGCAGCCGCTGCCTGATCATGGCGTACGCCCATGTCGCGCACAATTGCCAGGTCGGGGACCATGCCATCCTCGCCAACTCGGCCAATCTCGCCGGGCATGTCGAGGTGGGGGACTACGCGATCATCGGCGGAGTCACGCCGGTCCACCAGTTCGTGAAGATCGGCTGCCATTCGATGATCGGCGGAGGTTGCCGCGTCCCGGTCGATGTCGCTCCGTACACGAAAGCGGCCGGCAATCCCTTGCGCGTCTTCGGACTCAACACCGTGGGCCTCGAGCGTCGCGGATTTTCGCAGGAAGCGCAGGACGCGCTCAAGCAGGTCTACCGGATCTTCTTCCGCGGCACCTTGCTCAAGGATCAGGCGATCGCGCGCATCCGCGAGGAAGTGCCCGACCTGCCGGAGGTGCGGACCTTCATCGACTTCGTCAACCGGTCGGAGCGCGGACTGGCCCGGTGATGCGCGAGTCCATTCCGGTTGCGGTCGTCGGCTGCGGTCACCTCGGGACGTTTCACGCCCGCCTGTACGCGCAGCTTCCGGAGGCGCAGCTCGTCGCGGTGGTCGACACGCATGTGGAGCGCGCGCAAGCGTTGGCCCGGGAGGTCGGCGTGGAAGCGAGCACCGATCTCGCGGCGATCCTCCCTCGCGTGCGCGCCGTCAGCATTGCGACCCCTACCACGACGCATCACGACATCGCCTGGCAGTGCCTGGATGCCGGCGTGGCCTGCCTGGTGGAGAAGCCGATCTGCGAGTCGGCGCCGCAGGGGCGCGCACTCGTGGATCATGCGCGCAATCTCGGGCTGGCGCTCGCGGTCGGGCACACCGAGCGTTTCAATCCCGCTTTCGCGGCGGCGCGCGCCGAGCTGGGGAGGCCGCGGTTCATCGAGTCGCATCGGCTCGCTCCGTTCGTGGCTCGTTCTCTGGATGTGGACGTGGTGCTCGATCTCATGATCCATGACATCGACTTGACGCTCTGCCTGCAACCGGCCGCGATCGAAAGCGTCGACGCGGTGGGAGTGCCCGTTCTGACTCCCGGCGCGGACATCGCCAATGCGCGCATCCGCTTTGCCGACGGCGCGGTCGCCAATTTGACTGCGAGCCGCGTTTCGCGGGACAAGGTGCGCAAGATCCGGTTCTTTGGGCCTCGCCAGTATCACTCGATCGACCTCATGAGCGGTTCGGTGGAGCGCGCGATGCTGCGCGAGCTGGAGAACGGGGGAATCACGAGAGTTCTCTCGTCGGGAGGGCCCGGGTTGCGCGCCGCCTCGTCCAACGCCCCGTCGTCGGCCGCCCCGTCGTCGAACGCCCCGTCATCGGCCGCCCCGTCATCGAACGTCCCTGCCTCGAGCGCTCGACAGTCGGGAGCCCCGGCGTTGCCAGCGCCTGCGTCCGTCGAAGCAGCGGCCCTCGACGCCTACCTCGCCGCGCGCCATCTCCGGCTCGACTACGGCGGACTGCCGGTCACGCCCGGGAACGCCCTCCTCGAAGAGCTGCGCGATTTCCTCGGCGCCGTACGTGGTGGGGTCGAGATGCGCGGCGCCGACGGAGAGGCCGGGCTGCGCAATCTCGAGCTCGCGCAGAGGATCCGCGCGGAAGTCGCGCGTTCCCTCGACCGCCTCGGGGTGGTACCGCCCGCTCCGTTGAAATGACGCGCGCATTCCTTCTCGCCGGAGAGTCTTCCGGCGACCTCCAGGGCGCGCTCCTCGCGCGGGAGCTTCTCGCGCGACAACCGGACCTCGAGATCTATGGTGT
>CAMPIC010000353.1 GCA_946886185.1 uncultured bacterium | reverse complement strand
ATGTACGATTCCGGCGACCGCGTGTTGGCCCGATAGATCCACACATCGCAGCCGAGATCGGCGGTCCACTCCGCGAGCCGACTCTGCCATGGTTCCCCCTCTACTTCCGCCCACTCGAAGATCATCTGCAGGCAGCCGCCGTCCTCGAGATGGTCGGGGGCGCGACGGATGATCTCGCGGCAGAATCCATCCAGATCCTGCTCGTTGTCGTAGCAGACCAGCTTGTGCGAAGGGGTCATGATGAACGGCGGATTGCAGACGATGAGATCGAAGGCGAGACCGTCCACCGGCGTGAACGTGTCCCCCACCGCCACCGTGATGTTTTCGATTCCATTGAGCCGCGCGTTGAAGCGCGCGTACTCCGCCGCACGTTCGTTGATGTCAGTCATCCATACGTGGGCGCTGTGTTTCGCCGCCGCGAGACCCTGGATGCCGTTGCCGGCTCCAAGGTCCAGGGTCTTGCCCACCTGGTCTCGCCGAGTGAACCGGAGGAGTGCATGGGCGACCGGGCTCACGCCGAGCACGTGCGGTCCGGAGCTCTTTGCACCCGGCTCGCGCAACGGAGGATCGGAAGCGATCCAGAGCGAACCGAACGGAGCCAGAATCGCGCATGGACGGACGATCTCGCCTTCCGAACCGACCAATCCGGTCTCCAGCAAGATCTCGCGCATCTGGGCGGGCAAGGCGGACGCGAAGGAGTGTTGCGACACCGGGAGGTGGAGAAGAAAGAGCCTGGCCAGAATTTGGAACGGGGTCGATCCCTCGAGCCGCGCGGCCGTGCGCTCGTAAACCGAACCTCGATCGGTGGGAGGCGACCAAATTCCCAGCCGCTCGTGCACGCCGGTCCAGGCGTAGCCCACCTCTCGGAAGTACGAGCGAAGATCATTCGCTCGTTCCGGCGACATCAGAAGCAGAGGCACCTCCTGTAAAGCGCGCCGCCACCCGCAGGACTCTGGCTCCCGGAGCGCTCAGCCGTTTCCCGACGCAGACTCATGAATGCGGGGGGTCTGCCCCGCAGTCACTGACTTTTTTGAAGCGTCGCGCAAAAAGTTGCCGGATTCCACCGCGGTTCGACGCTTATCAGAGTGGGCCGAGGGCACCGCGGTACTGGGGACGGGCGAGGCTGCGCGCGGACAGGATGGTCCGCCAGCCTCGCCGCTCCATCCCGTTCCTCGTACTACCCACTCCATCGCCTCGCCGGCGATCGCTCCGATTCCGCCGTCACCCGCCGGCCGGTCGCTCCGACTCCGCCGTCACCCACCGCCCGAATTTCGCATGCGGCGCCATGATTGCCCGTGCGTGGCGCCGCTGGCATACTCCCCATTCGGCTCGCGCAACGCTGCCTTCGCCGAAAGGACGATCCCCCATGCAATACAGCCATCTCGGTCGCACGGGACTCAAGGTCAGCAGGCTTTGCCTCGGAACGATGAACTTCGGCCCGCTCACCCAGGAGGAGGAGTCGTTCGCGATCATGGATCGCGCCCTCGAGCTCGGGATCAACTTTTTCGACACGGCCAACGTGTACGGGGGCCGGGCTGGAAAGGGCGCGACGGAAGAGATCCTCGGAAAGTGGTTCGCCCAAGGCGATCGCCGACGGGAGCGTGTCGTGCTCGCCACCAAGGTCTACGGCAAGATGCACGACGGAGAAAATCAGGGCCGGCTCTCCGCCTACCACATCCGGCAGGCGTGTGACGACAGCCTGCGCCGGCTCAAGACCGATCGGATCGATCTCTACCAGATGCATCACGTCGACCGCGATACCCCCTGGGAGGAGATCTGGCAGGCGATGGAAGTCCTGGTTCAGCAGGGAAAGGTGCTCTATGTCGGAAGCAGCAACTTCGCGGCGTGGAACATCGTGCAGGCCAATGGACTCGCGCAGCATCGCAACTTCCTCGGACTGGTGTCGGAACAGAGCCTCTACAACCTGGCCGTACGCACCATCGAGCTGGAAGTGATGCCGGCTTGCCGCGCGCTCGGGCTCTCGGTCCTGCCGTGGAGCCCCCTCTGGGGGGGCGTGCTGGCCGGCATGGAGAGCGGAGAAGGACGGCGCACCACCGAAATCGTGCGGCAGCGCGCCGAGAGCCGCCGTCCCAACCTGGATGCGTATGAATCGTTCTGCCGCGAGCTGGGCGAGAGCCCTGCCGATGTCGCGCTCGCGTGGGTTCTGCGGGATCCCGTGGTGGCAGCTCCCATCATCGGACCGCGAATCCTCCAGCAGCTCGACCAGACGCTTCACGCCCTGGAGCTCGATCTCTCCGCGGATGTCCTGAAGAAACTGGACGAGATCTGGCCGGGACCGGGCGGGCAGGCTCCCGAGGCCTATGCCTGGTAAACGCGAGGAGAGACGTGACGATCGATGAACAGCTGGAGATCCTGCTCCGAGGAACGCGTTTTCCCGACGAGGCGGAAGGCGGTCAGAGCGGGATCGAAACGCAGCTCGCGGAGAGGGAGCATGCCGAGCGCAGCACACAGAGCCTGCGCGCCCAGATGACGCGCGAGCTGCGGGAGCGATTGGTCACCGGAAAGCCGCTCCGGGTCTACCTGGGCGCCGATCCGACCGCGCCCAGCCTGCACATCGGCCATTTCGTATCGGTGCAGAAGCTGCGGGTGTTCCAGGAGCTCGGACACCAGGTCATCTTCCTGATCGGCGATTACACGGCGGTGATCGGAGATCCCACCGGTCAGTCGGCGGAGCGGCGGCGCTTCACGCACGAGCAGGTGAAGGAGCTGGCCGCCGACTATCAGCGGCAGGCGTTTCGCATCCTGGATCCCAAGAAGACCGAAGTGCGCTACAACGGAGAGTGGCTCTCCAAGCTCTCCTTTCTGGACGTAGTAGAGCTCGCCACGATTTTCCCTCTCAAATGGGTCGTGAGCCGTCATGATTTCGCGGAACGTCTCCAGAAGGGGGAGTCGCTCCGGCTCCATGAGACGCTGTACTGCCTGATGCAGGGATACGACGCGTACGCGCTCGAATGCGACGTGCAAGTGGGCGGATACGACCAGTACCTGAACATGCTCGCGGGGCGCTGGATCCAGGAGCATTTCGGCAAGAAGCCGCACGTCCCGTGGACCTATCCGCTCCTCATGGGCACCGACGGGCGGAAGATGTCCAAGTCGTTCGGGAACGCGATCAATCTGCTCGACTCTCCCGAGGACATGTACGGAAAGATGATGCGCGTCGCCGACGAGCAGCTCTCCAGCTACATCGATCTCACCACCGACTTCACTCCCTCTGAAGCCGATGCGCTGAAGTCGCAGATCTCCGAGCCGGGCGTCAATCCGATGGAGATCAAGAAGCGCGTCGCGCGCAATCTGGTGCGGCAGTATTGGGGAGAGGAAGCGGCGGAGGCGGCCGAAACAGGGTTTCGCCAGGTCGTGCAGGACAAGGCGATGCCGGAAGAGCTGGAAGAGCTCCGCGTCCCGGCCTCGGCGGAGGAAACCAGTTGGGTCGATCTGCTCGCCGGCTGGGAACTGGTGAAGAGCAAGGGAGAAGCGCGCCGTCTCATGCGGCAGGGCGGATTCTACGTCGAGCAGGAGGCGGTGACCGATCCGATGGCGACCTACGAAGCGCGCCCCGCCACGATCATCCGGCTGGGCAAACGCCGCTGGTTCCGCATCCTCGGCCCTGCATGACGCAGCGGCGCTCGGCGCCGCCGCTCGTGATCCGCGTCGATCCGGACGCGTTCACTTCCTCGACCGCGAACCTACCGTGCTCATGCCGCCCGCTTCTCCTCGCGGATGCGACAGAACTCCAACCAGACCAGCTCCGCGGCCGATTCCTGTCCCGGACCGGTGAGAGCGGCCAGCTCGTCTCGCGTGAGGAGCCCGATCGAACGCCGATGCTCGGAGCTCGCTGCTGAGCAGCGCATCGCGCTCTCCATCGCGTCTTCGAGAGAACGGATCGGGATGAGATGCGTTCCGCGCTCCGTCTCGCGCAGCGCCCGGAGTCTCGAGAGATGCAGATCGAGCAGTTCCCCGCATTGCGTTTCGGACGATCGGGTCTCGGCCCTCCAATTGGAAGGCGGCGAGAGCTTGTTCATCTCCGCGTTCGTGGTGATGAGGAGGCGACCATCGGGAGTCTCGCTCATGCAGTCCACGACGTGCACTCCATAGGCGTTGTACGTGGCGACCATGACTGTTCCGTCCAGACCGGAGTAGAGCTCCAGGAAGTTCGGCGATTGGGGCTTCGCGCGCCCCATGGTGACGTCCTCCATCCCGCCGAGATCGGTGAACCCTCGAGTCTGCATCTCCAGGCGAACCCGGTCGTACTCGGACCAATCGATGCCCGCGGTTTCCTCGCGCAGCTTCGCCCGGTACTCGTG
>CAMPIC010000352.1 GCA_946886185.1 uncultured bacterium | reverse complement strand
CCTTACGTGCCTGGGTTTTCCACCACCGAGCTCCTCATCCGCATCCAGCGCGCGATCGTCCCTCGAATTCCTTGACCGAGGGGGGGCCTCGCACTAGCCTCCGTAGAACCGGCCGCGAGAGCGGAAGGCGACCCCGGGGGCTTGCCCTGGGGTTCTCTGTGTTGGGAACGAATCGACTTCGGCATTCAAGAAAGCTGGGAACGTGAACATCCACGAATTTCAAGCGAAGGAGCTGTTCCTCGCGCACGGGATCCCCGTTCCTCCCGGGCGCATCGCTTCCACCGCCGATGAGGCGCAAACCATCGCGCGCGAGCTCGGCGGGACGGTAGTGGTCAAAGCGCAGGTGCACTCGGGCGGCCGCGGCAAGGCCGGAGGAGTGAAGCTCGCTGCCAATCCGCAGGAAGCGCGCGAGAAGGCCGAAGCAATCTTGAAGCTGCAAATCCAGGGCCTGCCCGTGCGCAAAGTGCTGGTCGCGCCTGCTCTGGACATCGCGCACGAATACTATCTCGGGATCGTGCTCGATCGGACGCAAGGGCTGCCGCTCATCATGGTCTCTCGCGAAGGAGGCATCGAGATCGAGCAGGTCGCTGTCGAGAAGCCGGAAGCTCTCTTTCGCCACCATTTCCATCCTGTCATCGGCTTGCGCGAGTTCGAGGCGCGCGAGCTCGCCACCTCCATCGAGCCGGATCAAAAGGCGGCGCGGCAGATCGCTTCGATCCTGCGCAAGCTCTGTCAGGCGTATGTCGCGCTCGACGCCACCCTCGTGGAGATCAATCCACTCGTGCTCACTCCCGGTGGGGATGTCATCGCCCTCGACGCCAAGGTCAATATCGACGACAACGCGCTCTTCCGCCATCCCGAGCTGGAAGCGATGCGCGATCCGGACACGGAGACCGATCAGGATCGCCAGGCGCGCGAGCTCGGACTTTCCTTCATCAAGCTGGATGGAACGATCGGCTGCGTGGTGAACGGCGCCGGCCTCGCCATGGCGACGATGGACCTGGTCAAACATTACGGCGGAGAGCCGGCCAACTTCCTCGACATCGGAGGCTCGTCCGATCCTCGCAAGGTGGTCACCGCGATCCGCATCATCACGCAGGATCCCCAGGTGCGCGCGATCCTGTTCAACATTTTCGGAGGGATCACGCGCTGCGATGACGTGGCGCGCGGACTGATCCAAGGGATCCGCGAGACCAATGTCGAGCTGCCGATCGTGATCCGCCTGGTGGGCACGAACGAAAAGGAAGGACGAGAGATCCTGCGCGGCGTGCCCGGCCTCACCGCGGCGGAGACGATGGATGAAGCGGTGCAGAAGGTGATCGAACTGGGAGGTACCGCAGCGTGAGCATCCTCGTCGATCGATCGACACGTTTGGTCGTGCAGGGAATCACCGGGAGAGACGGCTCCTTCCACGCGCGCGCCATGAAAGAGTACGGCACCCAGGTGGTGGCCGGCGTGACTCCCGGTAAGGGCGGCCAGAATCTCGACGGGATCCCGATCTTCGATCGCGTCTCCGATGCGGTTCGCGAGACCGGAGCCAACACATCCGTCATCTATGTGCCCCCGCCGTTCGCGGCCGACGCGATCCTGGAGGCGGCCCACGCCGGTATCAAGCTCGTGATCGCGATCACCGAGGGGATCCCGGTGATGGACATCGTCCCCGTAATGAAGGAAGTCCAGGACCTCGGGGTGCGTGTGATCGGGCCCAACTGTCCCGGGCTCATCTCGCCTGGACTGAGCAAGGTGGGTATCCTTCCGGGCGAGATCCATCGGGCCGGCCCGGTGGGAGTGGTTTCCCGCAGCGGAACGTTGACCTACGAAATGGTCTATCAGCTCACGAGGAACGGCATCGGCCAGTCCACCTGCATCGGAATCGGAGGCGATCCGGTCATCGGAACCCAGTTCCTCGACGTGCTGCGTCTGTTCGAGGCGGATCCGGAAACGAAGGCCGTGGTCATGATCGGCGAGATCGGCGGCACGGCGGAAGAGGAAGCGGCCCGGTACGTCCAGGAGTCGATGACCAAACCGGTCATCGGATTCATCGCCGGACGCACCGCGCCACCCGGAAAGCGGATGGGCCATGCCGGAGCGATCATCTCGTCCGGACGAGGAACGGCCGAGGAAAAGATCGCCGCGCTGGAAGCGGCCGGAATTCCGGTCGCGCGCATTCCCTCGGAAGTGGGCGTGCTCGTCCAGAGAGCCCTCGATCGAGGCTGAGTTTCACCCGCGTCGGGCAGCGACGACGGAAGTTCGATGGACACTTTACGAAGGGGAAGGGTTGGATGGAACGGACGTTGATGATGATCAAGCCGGATGCGGTGCGCCGTAACCTCATCGGAGAAATCCTCGTGCGCGTGGAAGGCAGTGGCCTGCGCATCGCCGGTCTGCGCATGGTGCACCTGCGCGACGAGGAGGCCCGGCAGTTCTATCGCGTCCATGCCGAGCGCCCGTTCTACGCGTCGCTCTGCGCGTACATGTCCTCGGGTCCGATCGTGGCGGGAGTGCTGGAAGGCGAGGATGCGGTGCGGCGCTGGCGCGACCTGATGGGCGCGACCAATCCGGCCCAGGCGGCGCCGGGAACGATCCGCAAGGATCTGGCGGTGAGCATCGAGGAGAACTCGGTACACGGATCGGATGCGGCCGAGACGGCCGCGCAGGAAATCGCCTTTTTCGATCTCAAGCTCGGGCTTCGAGGATGAGGTTGGCAACATGCAAAGCACCGGACCGTTCGTGGTGCAGATCACGACCCTCGACCAAGGGGAGAGTCATCGAGAGCTGATCGGCTCCGCGGGTGATCTCGATCTGGAGGAGACCGGTTTCGCGCCGGACGCCCCGGTCGCGCTCCGGGCCACGATCTATCGATCCGGAAACCGGGTCGAGGTAAACGGCAGAGTGATCGCCGGCCTGAGCTTGAGCTGCGGGAAGTGTCTGGAGGAGTTCCCCCATCGGATCGAAGTCGACCTGCGCGTCTTCGCAGAACCGCGCCGGAGCCGCGACCGCCGGCCCGAAGAAGAAGTGCGTGAAGACGATTTGGGGATGGTCTATCATGACGGCCAGATCATCGACCTGACCGATGAAGTACGCCAGAGCCTCCTCGTCGAGATTCCCTGGCATCCTCAGTGCCGAGACGACTGCCGGGGACTTTGCCCGCGCTGCGGAGCCAACCGGAACGTCACGGAGTGTGGTTGCGATCTGGAGCCCCGCGATTCCCGCTGGGACGCTTTGCGAGAGTTGAAGGAACGAAACTGATTCCTGTTCCACAGGAGGAGAAGACATGGCACTTCCCAAGCGACGGCATTCATCGGCGCGTCGTGACAAGCGCCGGGCGAACTGGAAGATGGAGGCTCCGTCCGCATCCCGCTGCTCCCACTGCGGAGCCACCAAGCGCCCCCACCACGTCTGCGGCGCATGCGGATACTATCGGGGCGAAGAGGTTCAGGTCGTAAACGGCTGACCCGTGGCTTCCACCCTCCGTCATCGGTTGAGGCATTCTTGAATCTCGAGCGCCGACCTCGCGTCGCCCTGGACGCCATGGGAGGCGATCGCGCTCCTGAATCGGTGGTTCAGGGGGCGATCGATGCCGCGACACACTTCCCCGACCAGATGGAGGTCGTGCTCGTCGGGGACGAGGTCGCGATCGGCGCCTATCTCTCTCCCGCGAACGCCAAGCGGCTCGGGATCGAGATCGTGCATACCTCCGAATCGGTCGGGATGGGCGAGTCCGCCACCACCTCCTATCGCAAGAAGCGCGACTCTTCGATCGCCATCGGGATCAAACTGCTGGGTGAGCGCCGCGTCGACGCGTTCGTTTCCGCCGGGAACACCGGAGCGGTCGTGACGGCCAGCCTGCTCGGGCTCGGCCGTATCAAGGGCGTCCATCGGCCGGCCATTGCCACGATCGTGCCGACGCATCACGGACAGTGTCTGATGCTGGACGTGGGCGCGAACTCCGACACCAAGCCGGCGCATCTGTATCAGTTCGCGCTCATGGGACGCATCTACACCCGCTGTGTGAACGGGATCGCGGAGCCGACGATCGGCCTCCTCAACATCGGGGAGGAAAGCAGCAAGGGATCCGATCTCGCGCAAGCCGCGTTCAAGATGCTGAGCGACTCCTCGGGCAATCTGAACTTCGTCGGCAACGTCGAGGGCCGGGACATCTTGAAAGGCACGGTCGACATCGTCGTTTGCGACGGCTTCACCGGGAACGTGATCCTCAAGTTCGCCGAGAGCGTCGTGGGGATGGTGGTGGGAGCCATCCGGAGCGAGCTCAAGCGCAGCCTCAAGTTCAAGCTCGGGGCGCTGCTCCTCAAGCCGGTGTTCACG
>CAMPIC010000351.1 GCA_946886185.1 uncultured bacterium | reverse complement strand
AGCATGGGACGCTCTTCTCGGGCGAAGAGATGCGGCACCCGCTGGTGCGCAACGCCGTTCCGAACTCCGTCACGCTGCGCTCCGACACCCTAGACACCACTCCGGCGATTCTCGTGATCAGCGGCTCCAACATGTCGGGGAAGAGCACGCTGTTGCGGACGGTCGGGGTTCTGCTCGCACTCGCCCAGGCGGGGGCGCCAGTTTCCGCGCGGAAGCTGGTGGTCTCTCCACTCGCGCTCGGTGCGTCCATCCGGGTGCGCGATTCCATCCAGGGAGGGATCTCCCACTTCTACGCCGAGATCTTGCGGCTGCGTCAGATCGTCGCGCTCACGAGCGGAACCAGGCCGGTGCTTTTCATCGTCGACGAGATCCTGCAAGGCACCAACTCGCACGATCGGCGCATGGGGGTCGAAGCGGTCCTCCATTCGCTGCTGGATCGCGGCGCGATCGGACTCATTACGACGCACGACCTGGCACTGGCCGAAATCGCGGAATCGCTCGCTCCTCGCGCGCGGAACGTGCACTTCGAGGATCACCTCGAAAACGGCCGGATGGCTTTCGACTATCGCTTGCGCGAAGGAGTCGTAACCCACAGCAACGCCATCGCGCTCATGCGGGCAGTCGGACTCGACGTGTAGTTTCGAGGAGTCACGGTCGTGGAGAGAAATCGGAGCGCACTCTGGCTGAAGGCGACGGGCCAGCCCCTCAGAATTGCCGCTCGTAACGCTCCGCGGGAGTGGGCGTGTCAGGACGGATGATCCAGAAGGAAGTCGCGCCGGGCTCCTTGCGCCGCCGCAATGCGTCGCGCTTGCCGAGCCGCATGATCACGGCGACGATCGTGAAGATCACGTAGAAGATCAGTCCGAGCAGGACCCGGTTCATGATCCAGCCCATGACGAGCGCGAGCTTCATCCAGACATAGTTGAGCGGTCGTAGGATCTGCGGCACCAGAAGACCCGTCACGATCAAGAATCCGGAGATGGCGTACAGGATTCTGGGGTCGATTTTGCCGTGCAAGAGGAGCTGCGCGGTCGCGAGCACCCCGAAGGCGATCCCGACCACCAATCCGAATTCCCGGAGCTGCTTCTTGGTGGCTCGTCCGCTCGAACTCATCGCGTTTCGTCCTTTTCTGGCCTGTGCGCCGCCTAGTCCAGCTGGAACTCGGTCATCCAATCGACGTCATCGCGCAAGGCAGGCTGTTCGGTCTTGTCGATCAAGATGTCGTTCATGACCAGATAGTCCATGTCAGTGCGCATGAAGCAGGTGTACGCGTCCTTCGGAGTGCAGACGATCGGCTCTCCGCGGACGTTGAACGATGTATTGATGATCACCGGGCAGCCGGTCCTGGCGTAGAAGGCGCTGATCAAGGCATGGTAGCGCGGGTTCGTCCGTTTGCTGACCGTCTGCAGGCGCGCCGAATAGTCGACATGGGTGATCGCGGGAACGGTGGAGCGAATCACCTTCAGCTTGTCGATGCCGAAGAGCTTGTTCGACTCGGGATCGACCGGCAAACGGTGCTCAGGCAGCACATCCGTCGTCAGCAGCATGTAGGGGCTGGGACGATCGATGTTGAACCACTCCGAGACGTGCTCTTCCAGCACGCTGGGTGCGAACGGCCGGAACGACTCGCGGAACTTGATCTTCAAGTTCATGACCGTCTGCATCTCGCGAGAGCGCGCATCTCCCAGGATCGAGCGATTGCCCAGAGCGCGCGGTCCGAACTCCATCCGCCCCTGGAACCAGCCCACGACCTTCTCGCTCGCGAGGATCTCCGCGGTCCGCTCGATGACCTCGCTTTCGGAGAGCTGGACGTACTTCGCGCCCGCGTAGTCGAGGAACTCGCGGATCTGTTCGTTGGTGAACGACGGCCCGAGGTAGGAGCCCCGCTGCACGTCGGACATCCAACCTTCGCGAAATGGAGTGGGCGCGTCGCCCGCGGGGGCGTCTCCGTTTCCGTGCACCGCGCTTGTGGAGAGCGTGCCAGCTCCGCCATTTACCGCGGACGCGCCCAGCGCACCCGGGCCTACCGCTGTGGCACCCGCTGCCGTCGTACCTGAAGCCGCGCCTATCGCGGCCGCGCCCGCCGCGCCGACCACCGCCATCACCTGAGATCGCTCCGCCGCTCCTGCGCCCTGTGCGGAGCGCGCTTGCGCAGCGCGGATCTTCGTTTCCGGGCTGACCCGCGGCTTGCCGAGATAGTGATGCCAGGCGACGTAGGCGGAACCGAGCGAGCCGCCCGCATCTCCCGCCGCCGGCTGGATGAAGATGTCGTCGAAGATCCGCTCGCGTAGGATCTTTCCATTCGCGACGCAGTTGAGCGCGACGCCGCCGGCCAGGCAGAGATACCGCTCGCCGGTGATCTTCCGGACGTGGCGCGCCATCTTGAGCATCGCCATCTCGGTCACCACCTGGACCGAGGCGGCCAGATCCATCTCACGCTGCGTGAGCTTCGACTCCGGTTTGCGCGCCGGCCCTCCGAAAAGCTCGTCGAAGGCGCCGTTCGTCATCTTCATTCCGGTGCAGTAGTCGAAGTACTTCATGTCGAGATGGAACGACCCATCTTCGCGCAGATCCATCAAGTGCTCGAGGATCAAGTCCACGTACTTCGGCTCGCCATAGGGAGCCAGCCCCATGACCTTGTACTCGCCCGAATTAACCCGGAAGCCGGTGTAATACGTAAACGCGGAGTACAGCAGACCCAGCGAATGAGGAAAGTGGATCTCGCCCAACAGCTGGACGTGATTGGCCCGGCCCACTCCGAAGGAAGTCGTGGTCCACTCGCCGACGCCGTCGGTCGTCAACGTCGCGGATGATTCATACGGAGAGGCGAAGAACGCCGACGCGGCATGCGACTCGTGATGCTCGGGATAGATGATCTTCCCTTTGTAGTCGAGATTCTTCCGCACGATGTCGGCCATGAACAGCTTCTGCTTGGTCCAGATCGGAACCGCCTGCAGGAACGAAGTGAATCCTCTCGGCGCGAAGGAAAAGTAAGTTTCGAGAAGACGCTCGAACTTGAGCAGCGGCTTGTCATAGAACGCGACGAGCTCGAGATCCTGCGGACCGATCCCCCCCTCGCGCAGGCAGTAGTCGGCGGCATTCTTGGGGAAATTGAAGTCGTGCTTCTTGCGCGTGAAGCGCTCTTCCTGGGCGGCTGCCACGATCTCGCCGTCCCGCAGCAGGCAGGCGGCGCTGTCGTGGTAGAAGGCCGAGATTCCTAGGATGTTCATGGGCGCTGTCCCCTCCGGGGCCCGCCGCGATCGGCCGCCCAGGTCCCGCGCAGTCCCCAGCCTCCGCGCCGCGGGAGTCCGCCGACGCCAAGTAACGAGACTACAATCGGTTAGATTGTGATCCGCCGACCGTTGCTCTTATCTTCGGTTGGGTACGACGGGAACTACAAGTCTACCGGTTGCGTCCCGTTGGCCTCAAGGAAGCTCGCTCCTCCGACTTCGGACGGGGAGGCTCGGGCGCGCCGGTCGAGACCCCGTAGCGGCCTTCCGCCTTCAGCTCCCGGAGAGCGCTCGCGACGTCCCGAGTGCCGTTCCACACCTCTCGGTGCAGCGCCAGGACCCGTGTGATTTCCGAGGCGGACTCCGATACGAGCTCGATCCGGAAGCGAGCCACTCCCAACGCGCGCAGTCTCCGCAAAAACGGAAGCGCGCTCTGCGGCCGCGCGCCGAAGACGGTGTTCCGGCAGCCGACGTCGGCGATCACGGGATGCTCTTGCCCCACGCGGTCGCGCAGCGCGATCCGATGGCGATCGCACGGTCGGCCGCAGCTTCGGAAGTCGGCTCCGTCGCTCAGGAAGGCGGCGAACACGCAGTGCTCGGTGTGGAAGACCGGCAGATGATGGTAGAGCGGAATCTCGATCCGGCTCGCATCGACGCTCCTCGTCAGGCGCAGGAGCTGCTCTCCATTCAGGTCGAGACCCGGCGTGATGCGATCGAGCCTCAGCTCCAGGAGCGTGGCGATCGCCGCGGGATTGACTCCGTTCAAGGAGACATCGCCCACTAATCTCGGACGCCCCACTCCGTTCAAGGAGACGTCAACAGCTATCGCCGAGCGTTGGCTCTGCTCAATCGCGCCCTTCTCGCATTCGGTGGGGGGCAAGCTGGAAGAGGAGGACCGAGTCAGCAACCGCAGGCGCTCGAGACTTGCGAGGCTCCGCACCAGGATTTCGTCCGGTTCGCGCGCCAGGAAGTAGCCTTCGATCTTCTCTTCTCCCGGCTTCTGGATGCGCGGGAGCGCGAGCGTGATGTGCGCGCCTTCTTCGCGCGCGCGGATCGTCGCTTCCTTCAGGCCGACCAGATCGAGGACGTCGAGTCCGATGCGCCG
>CAMPIC010000350.1 GCA_946886185.1 uncultured bacterium | reverse complement strand
GTTCAGTTTCCGCGAGCTTCTCGAGGCAGAACTGATCGTGGAACGATCGCCCGGCGCGGCGGCCGCGGCCGACCGCTACTTCGCTTCCGATCGCGCTCCCTGGTGTCCGGAGATTTTTTGAGCTCTCGCCCGGTTGCTGGACTAGGATAGGGAGCGCGTTCTCTCCTCTGGATCCGGTGCGTCACGCGGTGGCTCTCATGCTCGACTCGCAGGAGCGAAGGATCTGCTCCATGACTCCGCACGCCGCGCGCGCCTCGCGGCGAGTCTCCTTCCGATTCGGGGCGCGCGCGAGACGGTGCGCATCTCTTCTGCTCGTCCTCGGGATCACCATGACCCCTCTGGGTTGTGGAGAGGATGGAACGCCCAACGCTCCGATCGTGCCGCCTCCCGGCGATCCCGCATGGACTTGGGAGCGTCCACTCGCGGCCGGAAGCGATCTGCGCGCCATCTGGTCCGACGGGAATGTCGCGTACGCCGTGGGGCAGAACGGGATCATCCTGCACTTCGACGGCTCCACCTGGCGCCGCAGCGAAAGCGGTGTGCGAACCGACTTGTACGGGGTTCATGGCAATTACGGCCAGGTGATCGCGGTGGGAGCTTCCGGATGCATTCTTCGTCTCGAAGGCGATGCGTGGAGAAAGATCGATTCCGGGACCGAGGCCGCTCTGCGTGACGTCTGGGTTTCCGCGGAAGGCGCCATCTTCTGCGTCGGGGACGACGGGCTGGTGCTGCAGTCGGACGGAGCCGCCTGGACCTCGTTCCATCTCGCCCAGGCAATTCACCTGCACGCGGTGTGGGGGAGCGCGCGCGACGACGTGTACGCCGCGGGAGTCGCGGGATCGACGTTCCACTACGACGGCGAGCATTGGGAAAGCGTCGCGACGAACAACTACCTGCTGATCGAGGACATCTGGGGAAGCGCGGCGAACGATGTCTTCTTCGTCGGAGAAACGGGGACCATCCTGCATTACGACGGATCGCGCTGGGCGCCGATGGATTCCGGAACGAACATCTGGTTCTCCTGCGTGACGGGAACCTCAGCGCACGATGTCTACGTGGCGGGGCTGGGGGAGCACATTCTCCACTACGACGGCTCTGACTGGTCGGAAATGGAGCGTGAGGGCTACCACAGGATTCACGCCATGGCGCAGGTACACGGACAATCGGTCGCGGTGGGAGCGGTCGGCATGCTGCTCGAGGAGCGCCAGGGCCAGTGGCGCTTTCACGACGAGGGGAACACGCTCCATCTCTGGGACATCTGGGGCGCGGACGAGGGCTCGCTCTTCGCGGTGGGGCTGCAGGGAACGATCCTGCGGCGCGTCGCCGGAACCTGGACGCCTCTGGAGTCGGGAACCTCGGTCGATCTCTACAGTGTCTGGGGCGCCTCGCCGCAAGAGGTGTTCGTGGTCGGCGATGTCGGGACGATCCTCCGTTTCGACGGGGCCGCCTGGGCGAGCATGGACAGCCCCTCGCGCGGTCCGCTCTGGGATGTGTGGGGCAGCGCTCCCGATGACATCTTCGCGGTCGGCAATTCCGGGGTCATCCTCCACTACGACGGATCGAGTTGGAGCTCGTTCCCGGCGCGCACCGAATATCCACTTCGCGGCGTCTGGGGAACGCGCCCCGACAATGTATACGCAGTCGGCGATTTCGGGACCGCCCTGCGTTACGACGGAACCGAATGGCAATCGCTCGACACGCCCAATCGTGGGTTCTTCTACCAGGACGTGGGCGGTTTTTCAGAGAGCTCGATCTACCTGGTCGGAGAAGACCTCGGATCTCGGCCGCAGCCATCGCGCTTCCAACCGGGCGCATTCGGCGCCGACCCGGCTTCGGGAGCAAACGCGCGGCATGGCGCCGGAGTGATGGTGTTCCACGATGGCGCATCGACGTGGGAAACGGTGCACCGCTTGCTCCAGCAGGACTTGTTCGGGTTCGGAGGACGACCTGACGACGCGTTCGCCGCTGGAGCGATGGGGTTCCTCATGCATTTCGACGGCGTGAGCTGGACGCAGGAGCGATTTCCGACGGACAACTGGTTCCGCTCGGTGTGGCATGGGGAAGACGGCACCGTATACATCGTGGGCGATGGCGGGGCGGTCCTGCGGTACGGGCGCTGACGCGCGTCGCTGTCAGTCGAAGCGTTGCAGCGGCGCCGAGGGACGCACGATCATGCGAAGCCCGTCCCGCGGCTCCGGAGGAATCCGGTTCCACACCATGGACAGATCTTGCTGCGGAAGCTCCCACGTAAAGTCGCGCGCCAGCAACGCGAAGAACGTCTGCATGAAGACGGTCGCATAGTCGGTCCCAGGGCACTTGTGTCCCAAAGCCTTCCCCGGACCTTGCGGAACGAAGACATGCTCTTCATCCGCTCCCTCCGCGCGGGCGGGGGAAAATCGGTCGGGATCGAATCGCCGCGAATCGGAAAAGGAAGCTAGCCACAGCATCGATGAGTAGGGTGCCCAGAGGACCATCCAACCCCGCGGAACGCGCCGCTCGGCGAATTCGAACTCTTCTCTCGCCTTTCCGAACACCACGGGGAGGATCGGAGTGAGCCGTTTCAGCTCCTTCACCACCTGCGAGGTGAACGGCATGCTCCTCAAAGCGGAGGAATCGAGAGATCCGCCAGGCGCGACTGCCTGAGCCTCCCCCCGGATCCGAGTGCGCGTTTCTTCGTGACCGGCGAGCTGGATCATTCCCTGCGCGAGCTCCGCGAACACGATGTATCCGGCTACCACGACGTGATGCAGCTCCAGCACCGCGGCGTCATCGTCGAGACGGGAGCCGTCGCGCGCCTCTGCGCGCAGCATGCGCGAGAGTCCGCTCTCCGACGGAGCGGTTCCCCGGGCGCGCATTACCTCTTCGCGCAGCACACCCAGGATCTCGTCCCGCGCATCGAGGGCACGCCGATACGTGGAGCCAGGCAACGGCAGGGGAAGAGCGCCCATCCCCAGCGCGAGGATTCCGTACGCCGCGCGTAAGCGATCCAGCCGAGGGCCGGGGGCGAGACCCAAGACGTTCGCGCCGATCACTTCGATGGCGAGCCGCTTGAGCTCTTCGATCCCGGAAATGGGAGCGGATGCTCGCGACCAGCGATCGAAGGTCGTCGCCATCACCTCCTGCATGCCGGGGAGGTAGCTCTCGACCGCTTGGTGCGTGAACCCGGCCAGGACCTGCTCTTTGCGGATTCGATGCTCCTCTCCATCCAACAAGGGGAGGCTGCGTCCTCCGAAGAGCTGTTGGATGTTGCCCGGCATCGCGCCGTTCCGTTCGATTCGCGCGGCATCGATCCAGACGCGTGATGCTTCAGGACCCGCGATCACGATCGCGTCCTTCCCCAGAAGGTGCGTTCGAAATACCGGTCCGTGCCGGCGGGTGCGCTCCTCTACGAAATCGAAGCCGTCCTTGAGGAAGGTCAGGGTCTCGCCGAGTCCCGGCAAGCCCCGGGACCCCGAAGGAAGCGGGGCGCGACTGGAGTGCATCGACATGCCTCACGAGATGGATGTTTTGAAGCACGACCCAACCACGTCTGGGGTCGAGCCGGAACCGTTGTCCGTCGAGCTACGGAGCCGGTGTCGAAACGGACGACTGGTTCACTGGATTCCGGACTGGAACCATCGGATCGCGCCGACCTCGCCTACTCCGTCCCGGAAAATGCCGTAGTGGCGATTGCTCCCCGCGCTCGGATCCTCCGGTCGCGCGAGGTGGAGATCGTCCCGGAATCGCGCCGACACGCTCTCGCCCCGAGTGTCTGGATCCAAGTCGAGGTAGCGATCCGTTCCCCCGAGATCGAGGAAGAGTCCGATCTGCGTCGCGCGGTACTGATAGTTCGCTTCCAACGATGGAGGCCACGTGTCGGGGTTGAATCCAGTCGAGCCGAACCCGTTCATTCCGGAGCGCAGCACGTAGGTGTCGTCTCCGCCTCCTTCGACGAAGAACGCCTGCGAGGTGTTGATGGCGTCGCCGATGCCTTCCCAACCGAAACGGTAGACATCGTTCCCGGAGCGATCGAAGAGGATCGCCACCGTGAAGTCGTGTCCGAATCCCATTCCGGTACGCGCGTCGGCCAACCCTTCATAGACATCGTTGCCTGCCTCGTCGAACAGTCCGCCCACGCAGAAGTGCGCGCCCGATGCGATCGAGAAGGTGGTGGCGCGATAGTGATCGTTGCCGGACTGGTCATAGAGGAATCCCATCCCGTACCAGTAGCCGGCTCCGAGCGTCCAGTTGCCGGAGAGATAGTCGTCGTCCCCCTGCAGATCGAGAAGCGTTCCGAGACCGCCCGCCCAGGAGTGCCCATCGTTCAAATCGCCCCGCCGTCCCATTCCGGCGCCCTGGCCGTTGGTTCCA
>CAMPIC010000349.1 GCA_946886185.1 uncultured bacterium | reverse complement strand
AACCGGGGAGGGCTGGGGAAATCTCGACGCGGTGCACGGAGTGGGCGTGCTCTTTTCCTCCGACGCGGGCGTGACCTGGCAGCAGACTGGAATGTCAGCGATCCCGGGCAACGGCCTCGACATCTATGAGCTCGAGTACAACGAGGCGACCGGGGTGCTCATGGTCGCTCGCGACGGCGGGCTCTACCGATCGGCCGACGACGGCGCGAACTTCGACGAGGTGATGACGGAAGGCACCTGGAAGGACATCGAGATCAAACCGGGCTCCACCGACACGTATTACGCGAACATGCACGCAGGACCGGCCAACGGGTTCTATCGGTCGACCGATGACGGGCTGACTTGGACCCAGACCACGACCGGACTGCCCGCCTCGAACCTCATCTTCAACTCGCGCATCGCCACCACTCCCGACGATCCGAACGTGATCTACTACGCGATCGCGAACTCGGGCGGAGGCACGCTCGGGATCTACCGGTCCACCAACGGCGGCGACAGCTTCAGCCTGCGCACTTCGCAGAACCACTACGGCAACCAGGGATGGTACGACCTCACGATCGCGACCGATCCGCAGGATTCGGAACGCGTCTGGAGCGCCGGCGTCCAGCTCTGGTTCTCGAGCAACGGAGGCTCCAGCTTCTCGCAGATCGCCGGAAACGTGCACGTCGACCACCATGCGACGGAGTGGGATCCAAACGATCCCACGATCTTCTGGGTGGGATCGGATGGAGGCGTATACCGCAGCTCGAACTCCGGCTCCACCTTCTCCGGACGAAACACGGGCCTGGTGACGCTGCAGTTCTACGCGATGAATCACTCCTGGACCGATCTGAATCGCGCGTACGGCGGCACACAGGACAACGGCACCTGGCGGTACACCGGCAGCTCCGCGTTCGGGCAGATTCTCGGCGCGGACGGCTTCGAGTGCGAATCCGGCTATACCGATCCGAACCTGGTCTTCGCCGAAATCCAGTTCGGGGAACACTATCGCAGCACCACGGGCGGGAGTGGGATGGCGCGCGTAGGGCTCGCGTTGGAAGAGGGTCCCTGGCAGACTCCGACCCATCTCGACTATGCGGACGACGACATCATTTTCACCGCGCACAACACGCACGTGTACCGCAGCACGGATCGGGGAACGAACTGGACCTCGGTGTACTCGCCGCCCGCGTACGGAGGCGGGCGCGCGATCGCGCAGTGTTACAACCAGCCCGATTTCGTCGCGGTAGCAGGGTCGGCACGCGTCTTCTATTCCACCGACCGCGGAACGACCTGGCAGGCCACGGCCGCGACGCCCGCGTCCGCGAACGCCATCTCCGATCTCGTCATCCATCCCGACAATCCGGACATCATGGCGATCACGCTCGCCACCTACTCGACCACCTTCCGCCAGGTGATCAAGACGACGGATCGAGGAGCCTCCTGGTTCCCGATCGACGACACGCTCCCCGGCGAAGCGTGCCAGTCGCTCGCCATCGACTTCGATCATCCTGATACTTGGTTCCTGGGGACCGACCTCACCTTGTACGTGAGCTTCGATCAGGGTCTCACCTGGTCGCCCTTGAACAACGGTCTGCCCAACGTGATCTGCGATGACGTGCGGTGGCATCCCGAGGGGTATCTGCGCGTCGGGACCCACGGGCGCGGAATGTGGGAGCTCGACATCTCCGACCTCACGCCGTCCTCGGTCGGCGAAGAGGGTCCGGCGGAGATCGAGTCGCTCACCTTGCGCATCGTGGGAAATCCGGCCTCCGATCGCGCGGTGCTCCGCTATGGGCTCCGCGCGGCCGGCAACGCGCGGATCGGGCTCTACGACGCCAGCGGGCGGCGGGTGCGCGCGCTGCTCGATGAGTACCTCCCCGCGACCAGCGATGGATTCGAGATCGACGTGCGCAATCTCGCGAGCGGAGTTTACTTCGCGCGGCTGGAGTCCAAGGGAACCTCCGTTTCGCGCAAACTGATCGTCGAGCACTGACACTCCTGACACCGTTCCCGTGACGGAAGAACGCCCCGGCTCGCCCAGTGCGGCCGGGGCGTTCGCGCATACGGCGATCGCGGGCACGCCGTTCGCGCATACGGGGGCCGTGGGCACGCCGTTCGCGCATGTGCGATCGCGGGCATGCCGTTCGCGCATGTGCGATCGCGGGCATGCCGTTCGCGCATACGGGGGCCGTGGGCACGCCGTTCGCGAATGCCGGGATTGTGGGCATGCCGTTCGCGCATGCGGGGATCGTTGGCACGCCGTTCGCTTCTGCCTCCTCCGGTGTCGAAAGGAGGACAGCATGGGGCCAGACGGCAGCGGCGCGATCGTGTGGGCACGGCGGAGTGCGCTCGCCTGCTTCGCGCTGCTCATGATCGGATGCGGGGAGCGCATCAACGATCCGGATCGGGAACCGGAAGCAGGATGGATCCATCTCGTGGAGCCCGTGGACGGTGATTCCGTGGGAGGGAGAATCCAAATCGCCGCGGAAGTGGATCTGGGCGAGCTGGTACACCGCGTCACGTTCTACGTGGACGACGCTCCCGTCGTGGTCGCGACACAGACCCCTTGGACGACCGATTGGCTGCCGCCGGCGACGATGGTCGGCAAGGTGGTCCACTTCCGCGCCGAATCGGTCGGCGCGAACAGGCGAGCCGCGTCTCTCCCTGTCGCGGTGTGGATCGCGCCCCGCCGAGCCAGCGCGCGGATCGTCGGGCCGCTCTCCTCGGTGTGGGTGGAGAGGAATCCGCACAGCTTTCTCGAGCTGCGCACCTGCGGGAACGGCTTCGAACCGGGCGTCACCGACTGGACGGGCGACCATTTGGCGCGCGCGTTCCGCAGCGAGCTGCTTCCGGTGGCGATGCTTCCGGCCGCGCTGCAGAAAGTACGCGCGGTCCGCGGCGCAGAGCAGGTGGAGGGTTGGGTGCGGCCGTTCGACTATCCGGGAAACCAGACTCCGCTGGCCGCGTCCGAATCGCTCACCCTCGCCCTGCGCGCGCGGGACAGCGCGCGCACGCTGGCGGCGCTGACGGCGAGCTCGCGCTTCGACGGCTGCGGCGATCGGATCCTTCCGGGCCTCCGCGGAGACGCGCTTTCGGCGGCGCTGCGACGATTTCTCGACGATCCGGAGATCGTCGACCTCGCCTGGAGCTGGAGGCTCACCGAGGTCGGAGCCTGGTCGCGCGACGGCACCTCGTTCGCTCTGGTGCGCGCGGACAACCTCCGCTGGTCGTTCGGACGCTCGCTCGATCCGTGCGAGGGCGATCCGTCCTACGACTGGATGCAGAGCGGAGCCGGCGGAGGCGAGCTCGTCTGGTCACGATCGGGCGACGGCGGATGGCTGCTCGATCGCTGGACCGATCATGTCGCGCGCGATCAGCCCGCCTTCCTGGATCACCTGCTCAAAGCTCCAGAGGATGCTTCCGGAAGTCGGAGAGGATGACGATGGCGAAGCGGCCGGTATCCAGATAGGTCTGCGCGCATCGGTTGACCTCGGAGAGAGGGCAGGTCCGAACCTGCTCGATCTCCTGGAGCCAGTATTCATGGGGCAATCCGAACAGCTCCTGCACCAATACCAGGCTCGCGATCTGGTCGTTGGTCTGGAAGGAAAGCGGCAGGCTGCCGGTGAAGTAGCTCCTGGCCCAGGCAAGCTCCTCTTCGGTGATCCCCGCTTGGCGCACCTGCTCGATCTCCTCGATGAGCGCATGCACCGCTTCGTTGAGATTGGGCAGGGAAGTCTGGCAGGCCGCTCCGAGCGCGCCCGCGAGGCGCCATTCCTGGACGCTCGAATAGGCGCCGTAGGTCAGGCCGCCGTTTTCGCGGAGCCGCTGCATGAGCCTGCTTCCGAACCCGCTCCCTCCCAGGGCGAAGTTCATGAGCATGAGGGGAACGTGATCGGGATGGTTGCGCGGGATCGCCACCCGGCCCATGCGGATCGTGGCCTGGACCACCTCGTCCTTCTGGATCGTCTCGATCACGCGCTCCCGCGGCTCCGGAATCGGAGGAAAGGTCGGCTCGGGCAGAGTCCCGGGACGCCATTCCGCGAAGCGACGCTCCAGGTCGCGCAACATCCGATCGGAATCGAACGCGCCCACCACCGCGAGCACCGCGTTGTTCGGCAGGAAGCCCTGCTCGTAGAACGAGACCACCTGTTCACGGCGGATCGCCTCGACCACTTCGGGCAGACCCAGCGATGGATTGCGGTACGGATGCTCTCCGAAAATGCGCTGGGTGAACCGGCGCGCGACGCGATAGGCGAGATCGTCCTCACGCCGCCGCAGGGCGCTCAAGGTGTCGCTCCTCCGCCGTTCCAGATCTTCGGGAGCGAACGAAGGCTTTTTCGAGACCTACGCGAGGATATCGAGGGCCGCTTGGACGAC
>CAMPIC010000348.1 GCA_946886185.1 uncultured bacterium | reverse complement strand
CACCAGTTGTCATCCAGGGTGGCATGGGTGTCGGGATTTCGAGCGCGAGTCTCGCGCGGGCGGTCTCGCGCGCGGGTCAACTGGGCGTTGTCTCCGGGACAGGCGCGGATGTGCTGCTGGCTCGGCGCCTCGAAGAGGGCGATCCTGGGAGGCACTTGCGCCGCGCGCTCAAAGCATTCCCAATTCCGGGCGTGGCCGAGCGAGTGCTGGTTCGGCATTTTCGACCGGGAGGCCGCACTCCGGGGACACCCTACCGCGCGATTTCGATGCCACGGCAGCGCATGTCCGTGGAGCGGGAGCAACTCATCGCGGCTTCGACCTTCGTCGAGGTGTATCTGGCGCGGGAGGGTCACGACGGCGCCGTCGGGATCAATCTGTTGACCAAGATCCAGCTACCGACGCTGGCAGGGCTCTACGGCGCGATGCTCGCCGGAGTCGATTTCGTTCTGATGGGGGCCGGTATCCCCCTCGAAATCCCCGGTGCGCTCGACCGTCTCGCCAGCCACGAGGCCGCGACGCTGCGCCTCGCGGTCGCGGGGATGAGCGCCGGCGAAGTCGAGGAAGTGCGCTTCGATCCGCGCCGTCATGGCGGTCCGACTTCTCGACCTCTGACCCGGCCGCGCTTTCTCGCCATCGTCGCCTCGAACTCACTGGCGACTCTGCTCTCTCGCAAGGCGAACGGCCGGGTCGATGGGTTCGTGATCGAGGGACCCACCGCGGGCGGACACAATGCGCCGCCGAGAGGAGAGGCCCGGTGGAACGAGCAAGGAGAGCCGATCTACGGCGATCGTGACACGGTCGACCTCGCCGCGATGCGTGAGCTCGGTCTACCCTTCTGGCTCGCCGGTGGTGTGGGATCGCCTGGGGCGCTCACCTCGGCGCTCGCAGCGGGAGCTGCGGGAATCCAGGTCGGCACGCTCTTCGCTTTCTGCGACGAATCGGGTCTGGCGCCGGAGCTGCGCCAAGCGGTGCTCTCCTCCGCGCGCGGGGGTACGCTCGACGTATTCACCGATCCGCGGGCCTCGCCGACAGGATATCCATTCAAGATCGTCACGGGCCGTGACCTGCCAGCGGGGATAGCGTCCCGCGAGCGGATCTGCGATCTCGGTTACTTGCGGACAGCGTATCGCAAGCCCGACGGAGGGGTGGGTTATCGTTGCCCGGGTGAGCCGGTGGAGGCGTACGTCTCGAAAGGCGGCTCGGAAATCGACACGATCGGACGGCGCTGTCTGTGCAACGCGCTTCTTGCCAACACCGGACACGCTCAGCTGCGCCCGGGCGGGACGACGGAGACTCCGCTGATCACCGCCGGCGATCAGGCGAGGGTTCTAACTTCCTTTCTCGCCGGCCGCGAATCCTACACTGCCGATGACGTGCTCGATTATCTTCTCGCCAGGGGGGCACAAACTCGGGCAAGCGGCGCATGAAGCCGGCGGATGCCGGTGCTCGGCTCGAAGCGGCAAGCTCAGCGCAGATCTTGTAGGATCGTCGTCGAACGCCCTGATAGCGATGAGGGGCGGCGGATCCCGCTAGCGCAAGAGGTGCGATAGAACAGCGTGAACGAAGTTTACGGAAGCACCGGGAACGGCGCCGGGGAGACTCCCAGGCGCGGGCGGCGGAAACAAGCCGGCTCGATGTCGGGCGCACCCGATACGAAAGGCCAGGCCGCGAAGAAGGGCGCCCCGGTGCGAGGACGCGTTCGGGCGCGCGATCCGTTCGAGCTGATCCGCTGGCTCGCGCTCAGTCAGACCGATCCACGAAAAGCGCTCGCGGAGCTGATCCAGAACAGCATGGATGCCGGCGCTTCGCGGATCCGCGTGACCAGGGTCCGCGAGAAAGGTCTCGTCTGCATCCGCATCCTCGATGACGGCGAGGGTCCCATTCCCGAGCTCGACCGGCCCGGCGCCCTCCACTTCATCGCGACCAACATCGGCCACAGCCGTAAGCGCTCGCTCTCTCCGCAGGAGCGGCTCCAGCTCATGACGCAGGGTCAGTACGGCATCGGGCTCCTCGGGTTCTGGGCGATCGGCGAGCGTCTGGAAATGCGATCGGCATTGCCAGGGCAGAAGGCGCATCGGCTCATCCTCCATCGCGACTCGCCCGATTACGTGATCGAACCTCTCCGCGGCCGACTCGAACTCGACGAAAAGTGGACCGAGGTTGTGGTCGCGAGCGTGCACAAGGAAGTGTCGAGCGCGCTGAGCGGACGACGAATCGCCGAGTATCTCGCCTCGGAGTTGCGCGGCCAGCTGCTCACGCGCGCGCTCGATCTGAAAGTCGAGGACAAGATCGCGCGCGGGCGCAGCCAAAAGTACTTCGAGGTCCGGCCCCATCGCTTTCTCGGACAGCCTCTGCAGAGCTTCGGGATCGTTCCGGTGCCGGGGCATCTGCCGATCAAAGTGGAGCTGTATCACCTGGGAGAGGACGTGACCGAGGAAGCCGCGGTTCCGATCGCGCTGTATGCCGCGGGAACGGTCGTGGCCGATTCGTTTCGGGAGCTCGCGGATCTGAGACTGGACCGGGCTCCCTGGACCGACCGGCGGCTGACTGGTTTCGTCGATTTCCCCGGATTCACCATCGCACCCGGATCGCGACGGGGCGTGTTGCGCGACGCGGCCGCGGAGGCGTTCGCCCGCGCGCTCGCCTCGATCGAGCCGAAGCTGCGCGCGACGCTCGAGGAAGTGGAACGCAATCGGACGGTCGAGCAGGATCGCACGCTGATCAAGAACCTGAAGCGCGCCTTCCGAGACTTTTACAGGCAGCGTCCCCGTTACGAGATGCTGCCTGTCCTCGACGAGAGGATTCCCGGAAGCGGGCCGGGAGCGGGACCCGGTGGGGAGGACGCCGGCGAGGCTCCGGTGGCCTCTGAAGACGTCGATTCGGCGGATGACGGTACGAAGCTCGGCGACGCTTCGTCCGGTGACTTTCCCGATGCCGATGGGCCCGGCGCCCGCGACGGAGCGGCCGGAACGGCCCAGGGTGACGCGGCGGACCAAGCCGGTGAGACAGCGCCGCCCGGGATGGCAGCGCCGCCTCCCGAGGCTGATCCCCAATCCGACTCTGCTCGACCGTCGGCAGACGATCCGGAGCTGTCCCTTCCGGATCCCGAGCCGGAGGACAAGCTGTATCTCCTCCCGCCGGGACCTCTTTCCGGAATCCGTTTCGTTCCTCGCAAGATCAATGTGCCGGTCGGCGAGACGCGCCGCGTGCGCGCGGAAGCGATCGACGCGGATCGTCGGGTAATCCCGGAGCTCATGGAGTTCGACTGGGAGCTGGAGGGGGACTGCGCATGGTTCTCTCCCGAGCATCGCTCCTCGGTCTCCACGATTTCGGATACGGGCCGTTCCGAGGTTCTGCTGCGCGGAGCAGAGGTTCCGGGTCGCGGCACACTGCGCGTCGAGGTGCGCACCGACGAAGTCACCGTCTCTGAAGAGATCGCGCTCAGAGTGATCGAAGGAGGCGCCGGAACGAGCGAGGGCATTCCGGATCCCGAATTTCTCGACATGCCCGCGGCGTCGTGGCGATCCCGCATGGAACAGGGACGCTGGCAGGTGAACAGCGGACATCCCGACTTTCGGCGCACTGCCGATCGGCCCGCATTGCGCCTGCGCTATCTCGCGATGCTCTTTTCGAAGGAGATCGTGTTGCGCAGCCATCGCGATCCGCGTCTCGAGGCAGCGCTGGAGCAGATGGTCGAGGTGAGCACCTACGCCGATCGCAACCTCACGACGAAGAAGGATCGAGACTGAACCGGCGGATTCGCCTGGTCGACTTCCTGGGGTCGGCGATAGGAAGACTCGCGTTGGAGGTTCGTGGATCGAGGAATGAAAGTCGACAATTCAGAGCAAGATGGCCGAGATGGGCAGAAAGGTGGAAGTGCGCGGGCGTTGATCCCATCTCCCGACTACGCCAGGCGCATCTCTGCCGAGATCGATCTGTCCAGCCATTCCGTGTCCGCGGTGATTCGCCTTCTGGATGAGGGATGCACGGTGCCTTTCATTGCGCGCTACCGAAAGGAAGCAACGGGAGGCGTCGAGGACGTCGCGATCCAGCAGATCCGGGAGCGGCTACAGTTCCATCGGGAGTTCTGGCAGAGACAGAACGCGATCCTCGCCTCGATCCACGAGCAGGGAAAACTGACGCCGGAGCTCGAGAGGGCGATCGCGAACGCTGCGACGCGCACCGAGCTCGAAGATCTTTACCTGCCCTATCGGCCCAAACGCAGGACGCGCGCCACCATCGCCAAAGAACGCGGGCTCGAGCCGTTGGCCGATCGCATGTGGATGCAGCAGGACCAATCGGGATCCCCGGAACAGCTCGCCGCGGCGTTCGTCGATGCGGAGAAAGAGGTCCATTCCGTCGAGGATGCGC
>CAMPIC010000347.1 GCA_946886185.1 uncultured bacterium | reverse complement strand
CGTGTGCGAGAACTCGATCCGGAACGTTGGCATCTGCAGCAATGGACGCTCCCGCCCGCGCACTACCTCGCCCTCGCTGTCGCGAGCCCCTCCGAAGCGCCCGTCCAGTGCCGTCTCATGCGTATCCTGGACGTGCTTCACGCTCCCGTGTAGTCGAGCGGCATTGCGCCATTCACGGCGCGCTCCCGGAGCGGGAGTGCCTGGCATGGAATGGCATGGAACTGGCGCCGCGCAGTCTCGGAGCGGGAGTAGCTGGCACGGAACTGACGCCGATCACTCCCGCAGCGGGAGTGGCTGGCACAGAACTGGCGCCGATCCGCACCGGCGCGGGAGCGACTATGCGTTCTTCCCCCGCGCGCTTCGAAAGCGTGGATGTGCCGGGCGCTGCCGCTCATGAAAGACGCGCCTTACACGAAGTTGCGGAACGCCGCGAGGATCGGCACGTCCACATCGAAGGCGCGTTCCACGAACCAGTAGAGCGACACCGCGATGAGCAAGGCCGCCGCCGGGCGGAGCGCGATCCGCGTGTACAGAACGGTCGAGCGGATCAGGAACAGGACCGGAAAGGCCATGGCGACGATCACCGCCTGCCCCAGCTCCACTCCCAGGTTGAACCCGATCAGGGAAAGGGCCAGGAACTTGGGGGCGATCCCCATTTCCGCGAGCACCGAGGCGAATCCGAATCCGTGAAAAAGCCCGAAGAGGAAGACCACGATCCCGATTCGCCCGCGAAAGACCGGGACCAGGATGTCGAGCGCGGCGAATGCGATGGAGATGGCGATGATCGATTCCACCACCCTCGAGGAGACCTGAACCAGACCCAGCACCGCCAGGCTCAAGGTGATCGAGTGCGCGATCGTGAAGAGAGTCACGATCTTGATCACATGGATGAGCGCGGCGCGGAACCCGTCGACCCCGATCCATCTGCCATTGCGACGGTGCAATACCGAGGGCAGCAGGAGCGCGATCAGGAAAAGGATGTGGTCGATCCCGATCCAGATGTGATGTACGCCGAGCCCGATCGTCCCGAGGAACCCGCGCCACGGCGAGGAGGAGGAGAGATCGAGCGTCTGCCGCTCGTTCCCGGGACCGAAAATGAGGGAAACCTGCCGCTCGTTGTTGAATCTGGCCGACTCGAAGTCATTCTCGATCACCAGCAATCCGCGGTGCGCCCGATCGACATCGAACACCACGCGATAGTCGATGTCGAAGCGTTCGGCGCCGGGAGGAAACCCTTCGAGGTCGAAGTCGATCTGGACATACTGCGAACCGTGGAACTTCGCGACATCATGGTCGCCCATCACGATCCGCGCCGGAGCGCCCGCCGCGGAGATCGCCACGCGCTCGTGCAGGTACGCCTTCAGCCGGTCGATGTGGGGCGTCACCTCGGCGGCACTGAGCGACGGGCCGGTTTCCAGATCGGTCCCGAGCACACGATTGACGTCCACGACGTTGACTTCGAACCGCCCTCGGATCGCCTCCCCCTCGATCGTGAGGAAGATGTAGCTCTGCCCCAACGCATGCGCGCTCGCCATTGCCGGAACGAGGAGCAAGATCAGGACGCAGCATGAACGCCAACCAGTGGAAATAGAGATCACGGAGTTTTGCCTCCCGCTCGGAGCCCAGTCGGGCTGGGGGTCTCGAGAAGCAGAGCTCGCAGCTCTTCCGCCACGACCCGCGCCGCTTCCGTACTGCCAGCCTGATTGAAATGGATGTGGTCCTCGAACAGTTAGGCTCGACCGGAAAGCCGCGCATTCAGGTCCAGGAGAACCGCGTCGTGACGCTCCGCGACCCGCTCTACCAGCAGATCGCAGATCGCGAACGCGCGCACGATTTCGTCGTGGTCGAGACCCACGTAGTCATAGGAAGTCTTCTCCCGGTCCTGCGCCCTCGAATCGGAAGTGGGCAAGCGCGGCTGCGTGCATAGAACCGGACGCGCACCGACCGCGGCGGCGAGCTCGCAGATCATCTCGAGGCCCAACTCATACTGTTTCACCGCGGACTCGGAGATCACGGATCCCTCGACCAGATTCGCTTCGATGGCGCCGTTCGCGTCATCATCTCCACCCACGCCCGAATCGATGCGCGGAGTGACGGCTCGAGCTACGCCCGGATCCACGGCGCTTGCGCGGTCATCCCGGTAGGGTGCGCCCTCGAGGCGGCGGCGCGCTTCTCCCTCGCTTCCGTGCGTGATCCGATACACCCGCGTCCGGCCCAGACGGTAGAAGGACGACACGCCCAGCACCTGGTCGAACCAGCTCGGCTCCTTTCGCCAGTCCTCCGGCAAGGGCCGATAAAGATCCGCGTAGGTCGTCTCCGGAGTCAGACGCGTGAAATACTTGATGTCGTTCCACGCCTGGCAGAGCACCACGGCATCCGGCTCCCACGTCCAGATCTCGGTGAGAAGCTTGCCGACCGAATCGACGGTGCGATGCGACGGCGTGCCGGCATTGATCACGTCGACCGGCTGATCCGAGATCGACAGCTGCTCGCCCACGCGCACGGGCCAATTGTCTCCGTACTGATCGAACACCTGGGAGCCGCCCAGAAACAGGATCCGATACACCCCCGCCGGCTTCGGAACCGCGATCTCCGGGCCGCGGTAGCCGCGCGAGTTGATCTCGATCCGAGGTCCTCCCGGGACCGCCAGGATCTGGTTCGGCTCGAGCCGCCCCAGACTGAAGGCGGCAGCCTGATAGTGCAACGAGTAGTGCGAGTAGAGATCGTGGAAGGTGGGAACAGCTCCCGTGAGCGAGAGCGCCGCGTCCGCCAGGACGGTGAGCAGTCCCACACTGCCGAACGCGAGGAGTAGCTCGCGCGCGCGCACCTCCATCCAGCGCCGCCCGGACGCGATCACGAGCAGTCCGCTCCCCACGAAGAGCCACAGCGCGCTCGCGGCCGCGACCAACGTCCAGGGCGAGTCCAGCGCGAATCCGTGGCGATGCCGGAGCCACACATACCAGAGCAAGACGAGAGGGGCGAGAAGTTGGACGAGCCACAGGGCGCGCACCCAGGAGTGCAGCCCCGAAGCGGGAACAGACCCGCTCTGCCCTCGCGGCCCGCCGCTCATGCGGAGACTTCCCAGGAGCAGGGAAAGAACACCAGACCGAACCTGCGATCGAGTCCGCGTCCCGATCCCAGGACGTTGGAAGGCTGCACCTCCAGGACGGCGCAGTGTTCGATCAGATCGTGCACCACCTTGTCTCCCAGACGCTGCGTCCAGAGGGAGACGAAGAAACGGCCCGGCATCACGTTCAAAAAGTCGATGCGCGCATCGAGATACGCGTCGCCCGGCGCGAGGGCGGAGACATCGAGACCGCTGCTCCAGGTGTTGAGGTCGCATACCAGCGCGCCGAGATCCGAATAAATGCGGATTCCGAAGTGCGGATTCTGGACCGGGCGGTGGACCCGGAAATGGAGGCGCACCAGGAGCGGATCGCCGCTCCGGATGGTCTCCTTGGGCTGTTTCTCCGGAGTGAGGAACTCGAGCCCGGTGAACCGGATCTCGCCCGAACCGGTGCGGTGCGTCTCTTCGTCGAAGCGGAGCGCGATCGACGCGGAGTCGGTCACCGACGCCAGATATGCGGCGATCACTTCACGCGAGGGGCCGTCCCGCCGGACGGTTCCGTGGTCGATCCAGATGGTGCGCCGGCAGAGCTGCTCGACCGCCTCCAGATTGTGCGAGACGAACAACACGGTGCGGGTAGCGCCGCGCGCGTCATCGAGCGCGCGCAGGCACTTCTGCTGGAAGTCGACGTCCCCGACCGAAAGAATCTCGTCCACCAGGAGGATGTCGGGAGACAGATGCGCGGCCACCGCGAAGCCGAGCCGGAGCCGCATTCCGCTCGAATACCGTTTGATGGGAGTATCGATGAACGGCGCCACTCCCGCGAACTCCACGATGCTCTCGAATCGCTCGTCGATCTGCTTCTTGCGCAGCCCCAGGATCGATCCGTTGAGGTAGACGTTCTCCCGTCCCGTCAACTCCTGGTGGAACCCGGTTCCGACTTCCACGAGGGAGGCGACCCGGCCGCGCACGGCGATCGTTCCGGAAGTGGGATAGGTGATCCGGGAGAGAAGCTTGAGAAGCGTGGTCTTGCCGGCTCCGTTGCGCCCGATGATGCCCACCACCTCGCCTGCCTCCACCTCGAAGGAAACGGCTTTCAACGCCCAGATCGTGTCGGGGCGCTCCTCGCCCTTCGACCGACCACGCCGGATCAGCCGGTTCACTCCATCGGCGAACGCCTGGCGCAACATCGCGCCGTGCCGCGACTCGCCGAGCCGGTACTGCTTCGAGAGCGAATCGACTCCGATCGCGCGTCCCATTTCAGATGAGGTCCGCGAAGGAGCGCTGGGTCTTGTCGAAGTAGATCGCGC
>CAMPIC010000346.1 GCA_946886185.1 uncultured bacterium | reverse complement strand
GTTCTGACTCCAGAACGCGACTCCGACGATCAGGACCAAAAGGAGCGCCGCTCCCCCGGCAATGTAGCGGATGTTGCGCTGACCGAACTCTCCAAGGCGCTTGACCGCGGTGACGACCTTGTCCTCACGCAGCTCTTCCTTGGACATTTTCTTGGCGACGTGCATCTTCTTCGCAACGACCACACCCACTCCTTGTTGAGATCCCGACCGGAAACTGGCTCGCGCGCAAAGCTCACAGTCTAGTGAGGTGGGCTGGTCCCGTCAACGCGGCGCGACGAGGGCCGAGGCGTCCGCGGCTCCCAGGCCCCATGCATTCATGAGATCCCGCGGCGAGCGCGAAAAGCCCTTGGACCATTCCGCTTTCAACCACGCTCCTGCTTCCGGCCGAGACCACCAGGCATCGCCGAACTGCTCTGCCAGTTTGGCCCGGAGCTGTGCCGCGCGCACCGCGGCCAGGAGCTTCATTCCGCTCCGGTGCTGGTCGTCCGCCAGGAGGTAGTTCGATTCTTCAGTAGCCCCCTGATGCCAGAGCCGCGCGCGGTGCATCGTCTCCGTGTAGGCCGAAGGAGGGGTCGTCGAGTCGCCGTAGATCTTCCGGTAGAAGAGGTAGCGACCCGCTGCATCGCGAAGCTCGAGGAGATGCCGGAACTGGAGAGCCGCCTCGATCTGTGCCGGTTCTCCCCCTTTCAAATACTTCTCCCGCCATTCCGGAATGGTGAGCACGTCCTGGAAGAGAGCGCCATAAAGGAGCGGGAGGACGGGCGATCCGATCTTCGCATCCGCAAGCTCGAGCGCGGGAGCGATGTGGTAGTGGAAGAGGCCCGACCCGAGCTGCCCGAACAGGATCCAGTAGTCGGAGACGCCGCCCAGCTGCGGCACCGCAATGCGGGTATCGCTTCCATTGCCGATCGCGAACGTGCCCGGCTCCGGACCGCCCGCGCGCGCTTCGTCCACGATCTTCAGATTGCGCGCGCCTTTCAGATCGAAACCGAGATCCGCGAGCCAGCGCTGCGCGACCTCCTTCTGCTCTCCGGCGGGGAACGCTTCGCTCAGATGCGGCATCCGCAGGAGGTAGGGAATGTCATACTCGCGCAGGTCGCTCACGGTCATCTCGGGCATCGCTGCCGGAACGACCGCACCGAGGAGCCGCTCATACTCCGCCTGCGTCGATTCGAGGATCTGCTGGGCCAGCGTTTCGATCTCCGCCGGATCGATGCCGTACCGCTCCGCCAGGAAGGTGTCGTAGTCCTTGCCCACCAGCTGCTGCGCCTGGCGGTCCAGATCGATCGCCAGATTGAGCAGGAAGACGTTGGAGTTCTCGCGCAGGTCGCGTGACGCGAGGTAGAGGTTGCGCCGATTGGATCGATTCTCTTCGCGCGCGAGCATCGACTCGTACGAGCTCAAGGTGAGCTCTCCGTCCACCCCGGCGACGGTCATGGCAGCGGAGCGGTCGTAGTTCTTCGCGTTGTCCCAGGCGCCGGCCACCGCAGAGAAGATCCGTTCACCCATGAGGTAGTCGTGCAACCGTTGCAGGCGGCTCTTGACCGCGGGATCGCTCGCCGCGGCGGCGGCGTCCGAGAGCGTCCTGGTCTTGCTGTCCTTGAGGAGGTAGTCGAAGTTCTTGTAGACGCGCGACAGATTGGACTCTTTGCCTTCCGCGTACTGGAACTGGGCCGAGACGAGGTCGCGATGAAGCTCGCCGGCTTTTTCGCGAATGCGATCGACCTCGTCCGCCCGCGCATCCGCGGTCGCGCAGACGAGCGCGCCCACCACGAGGAAGAGGGTCCAGCGATGATTCCTGGTTGGCACCTGCATCCGTTCGAATCTCCTCTGCCGGAAGTGATGGATTGTCTGGAAACGGCCAGTCCCGCTGCGCCGGAGAGGGCCCAACCGGTCGCCTTCACGAGTTCAGGAGCGCCACTCCGGGAGTTCCTGGAGGCACGAGGAACTCGCGCGTTTGCGGATCGGCATAGACGGCGGCGCCGTTCTTTCCTTGGAGCAAGCGGTACGCCCAGCGCGGCTTCATCATGACGCCGACCGCGGAGAGCGTGACATCCACTCGCGGCGTCCAGAATCCCTGCGCCTCCTCGACGCGCCTCTTCCAGTCGAGCTTGAGAATCCGCTCCTTTTCGTCACGCGACTCCTGGCCCCGGCCTCCGCGCAACGGCGCGGTCTTGGCCTCCTGGATCAATTTTTCGTAGTACACGTTGATGCTCTTGCGCTCTTTTTCGAGCCGCTCTTCGGAAGCGCGCCGCAGCTTGGCCACTCTGCGCGCGAGCCGACTTTCGAGCATCGAGAGCGCGCGGGTCAGGACGGACTCCGGCACCGGAAAGACCGGCGCGGGTGCAGGGGCCACGCCCGGATCGGGATCCGAATCGAGATCCTCCCACGCCTCCAGGATGTCGTCCGACATCGGCTCGCTCACTTCCGTCAATCCATCCACCGAGATCACTTCGAGCTCGTCCGGAACCTCTTCCACGGAGGTTCGAATGCGGAACAGACAGCGATAGACCGGCGTGTAGACCAGCTCCGGTTCGCTGAATCCGCGAGCTCCGTTGGTGAGCCGCACGGCGGTCTGCGGTTTCGGGGCCTGCAGCTTCCCCTTGGGAACAGGCGCATAGCGCACCCCGAGTCGGCCGGACGATTGCGCCAGCTCGAGAATCTGATCGAACGCGGGGTTGCCGACGGCAGCGAGCTCCGAGCGCGGGTTCTCCTGCAGACCCCGCTGATTGAAAGCAAGGAGCATGTTTTTTCCGCCCAGGCGCTCCTGGAGCCCCTCCGGGAGCTGGATCTGCAAACAGTGCTGCCCGCGCGGCTCCACGGTGGCGCCGTGCGCCGTGAGCAGTTGTTCGACCCACTCTTTCATGTCAGCCGTCTTCAGGAGTCGTCCTCCGCGACGCGCCCGGCCAGCCGGCCGAGCGGCTCGAAAATCTGGTGGTCGTAGTCCTTGATCTGCTCGTAGCGGTGCCGCGCGAGCGAGAGATCGTCGGCCAGCGCGTCGAACGCCTTGCGCCGCTCCCGCGGATCGCGCACTTCCGCCCAGATCCGGAACACTTCCTGTTCGAAGTTGTCGCGCTCGCTCCACTGACCGAGCACCATGTCCATCTCTCCGATCACGAGCTCGAACATCGCGATCTTCTCGTGAAGGATCGAGAGCACGTAATCCTCCACCGTTTCGCGCGAGGTGAAGTTCCAGATGCGCGTGTCGCGCGTCTGCCCCAATCGGTGGACGCGTCCGATCCTCTGCTCGATCCGCATCGGATTCCACGGGAGGTCGTAGTTGACCACGATCCGGCAGAACTGGAGGTTGCGCCCTTCCCCGCCCGCCTCGGTGCTGAGCAGGATCCGCCTCTTCTTCTTGAAGCGGTCGATCGCCTGATCTTTCGCCGCCGGCGACAGACTGCCGTGAAACACTTCCGGATCGAAGCCGGCCGCCTGCAGCTCCTGCTGCAAGAACTCGAGCGTGCTGCGGAACTGCGTGAAGACCAGCACCTTCTCGTCTTCGGAGGAGTGCAGGATCTCGAGCAGTCCGTCGAGCTTGGAGTGATGATCGATCGCGTGCCCCAAGTCGATCAGCTTGCGCAGGGTCTTGCCGAATCCGCTCTTCGGGAAGTGCCGCTCGGCCCGTTCCAAGGTGCGCACGGCGGACGGAGCGGACGATCCCATCTCCTTCTGCAGGAGCAGGAGCAGGAAGTGCCAGCGCGACCGTTCCTCGGGATCCGCGGCCGCGAGCGTTTCGCGGACCAACCCGGAGACGCCGTCATAGAGCCGGCGCTCGGGCGGGGACATCTCGAACTCGTTGATCCGCACCTCGCGCTTGGGGAAGACAATCGAGGTCGAGCTTCGCGAAGTCCGCACCATCGTGGTCGAGAGCATCTCCGCCAGCGAACGCGGATCCTTGGGAAGCCGCTTGTTTCCGCGCTGCATGAACCGCTTGCGGAACTCCCGATACGTTCCGAGCTGGCCCGGCCGCACCAGCGTGACCAGGTTGTAGAGCTCACGAAGATCGTTCTGTACCGGCGTGGCCGTGAGGAGCAGGAGATACTTCGGACTCAGCGCGTCGATGAACTTCCAGCCCTGGGTCAGGTGATTGCGCAGCCGGTGCGCCTCGTCGACGATCACGAGGTCGAAATCGGCGGCCGCGATCCCTTCGCGATGCTTCTCCGTCTTGGCCGTATCGATGGAGGCGATCAGCCAGGGATGCGCGTCCCAGCGCTCTCCTCGCGCATAGATCTCGGCCGGAATCTCGAACTTGTGCCGGAGCTCCTCGCGCCACTGCGACATGAGAGAGACGGGCGTGAGGATGAGCGCGCGCCGTACGAGCCCGCGGAGCGCGTATTCCTTGAGAATGAGACCCGCTTCGATCGTCTTTCCGAGACCC
>CAMPIC010000345.1 GCA_946886185.1 uncultured bacterium | reverse complement strand
GGCGCGGGCTGTGGCACGGCGGGATGCGTGCCGGATAGTTGACGTTCCGTGAAGTCGGACGATAGCATCGGATAAGATTTCCACGCTGGGGGGCGGGGGTTGGACTCCATCGATCTCGGAATGCGCTACGAGCAATCGCCGGGACGAGGCAGAGGGACTTTCATAATCGAAACCGTCTCAGACCGCAGGTGGGTGCCAATTCCCTGCCCGAGACTCCACGGAGGATCGATGACGTCAGCTGTTCGGACGCTCAGACCCGCCCGCCCGCGTTTTCTCCTACCTACCTCGACCGCGTTTCGATTCCTCGCGCTGGGACTTGCCGGATTCTTCCTCGGGTCGGTGAGCGAACGCGCGGAGGCCGCCGACAAGTACGCAGGCGAGTTCCTCAAGCTGGGAGTCGGTGCGCGCGCTCTGGGAATGGGAGGGGCGTTCGTCGCGATCGCGGATGACGCCTCCGCCGCCTATTGGAATCCCGCGGGGATGGGCCGGCTGGAGCATGCCGAGCTCCTCTTCATGCACGCGGAGCAGTTCGACAGTCAGATCAGTCACGACTACATCGGCTTCGTGCAGCCTCTGCGGAGCGGGGCCGGCGCGTCGGTCGGACTCGGTCTCATCCGCATGTCGATCGACGACATCCTGGTCACAAAGGACGCGTACGAAGACTTCAACGACAACGGGCAGTGGGATCCGGGTGAGCCCATTCTCACCGAACGCTTTGAATCCGACAGCGATACCGAGTATGGACTTCTTCTCAGCTATGCCCAACCGGTCGCGGACCGATTCTCGCTGGGGGGAAACTTCAAACTGCTGCGGCAAGGACTGCTCGACAACACCAGCTTCGGGATCGGAGTGGATCTCGGCTTGCTCTATGACGTGCGCGAGAACCTGACGCTGGGGATGCGCGTCGCCGATGCCACCACCACGCGGATCTCCTGGGACACGGGCCATCGAGAGAGCATTTCTCCGAGCGTCGCCCTCGGCGCGCAGTGGACGCAGCGACTGGACGCGATCCGGGGCAGCGTCACGGCGGCGGGCGATCTGACGCGAGGCTTCGACGGACGCGACGAAGCGAGTCAGATTGGGAGCGGCATGGATCTCCAAGGCGGCCTGGAGTATTGGTACGACCAGCGAGTGGCCGCGCGCGTCGGTTCGGATGCGGGACGATTCACGGCCGGCGCGGGACTTCGCATCGGCGGCATCCTGCAAGGACTGGGCGTGGACTACGCGTTTCTAGCGCACGACGACCTCGGAGACACGCATCGCGTTTCTGCTTCGGTCCGACTGTAGATCACTCCGGTAAGCCCGTTACCAGCGCCGCGGCAAGTTTCTGGATCGGTGCAAGTTTTGCCCTTTCCCTGGCCCGTCTCGTGCACTTTCTGCCTCAGCGTGTCGGCCTCGATTTGGCTTCGTCACCGGCCCCCCTCCCTGGACGCGCGGAACTGCTATGGCTCAGTAACTAATTTATTAACAATTAGTTACGATCACTTTGTGATCTGATTTCGAGTCTCCTTCTGCGGGGTGTCCGCGCCGATCCTCTCCGGCCCGCGGCGTTGATCTTCTCGAACATCTCTGGCATGCGGCTTGCGGAAGCGCTGCTCCGGAGGGTTCCCAATGCAACAAACCAACGACTCGCAGATCCAGGCCCGCGTGCGCCTCCTGCTCGCTCGCAAGTGGGTCGACATGCGCCAATTGACGATCGGTACGACCAATGGAGTGGTGTATCTCGGGGGAGGGCTCAAGCTGACCGGCGCCGGTCCACGCGACGCCGAGCAAAGGCCGATCGGGGGGCGCACCTGGCTCCTCAAACTGCGGCAGGAGATCTCTTCCATTCCGGAAGTCAACGACGTGGTGTTCCAGTTCCATGAGCTGGAGGAGGTTTCCGAATCGTGAGCTCATCGAGCGACGCGCGCGCCACGCGCATGGAACTCGTCGTCGATGCTTGGGCCGCCCTTCAATCAGAACTCGAGACAGAACGCGATCGCCATCCGGAGTTCGCCGATGTCCGGACGCTCCTGGGCTCGCTCTATCTGGAGCAGGGCGAGCTGGACGCCGCCCTCACCGAGTTCGAGGCGGCAATCGCCATCAATCCCGGTTATCCGCTTCCCCGATTTCAGAGGCTCGTCGCTCTGAGGCAGCGCGACGGAGAGCTCGATTCCGCGCTCTGGCGGCGTGAGGGGCTCACCGAGATGGTGGCTGAGCCGACGCGTTCCCTATGGACTGGTTGGTTCCTCGCGCAGTCAGGCGATCTGCCCGGAATGGAAAAGGCGCTCGATCATCTGACCGACGAGCGGTGGTCCACTCTCGTGGCCTGTTATCGGTGGATTTGGCGCGGACAGCGCGATACCAAGGCTCGGCGGAATCTGCAGACGCTCGTGGAACACCATCCCCTGTATCGCGCCATCGTTTCGTCGCGCGACTGGTCGGGCGCTTCCACGGAAGCGACGCGCTGGAATCCTGCTTCGGCGGCCGTCTACGAAAGCTTGGGGGATGCCGCGGCGCGTCTGGGCGCGCCCGATGCGGCCGAGCCTCATTACGAGGACGCGTTCCTCCGTCACGGAGATCAGTCACGCTACGAGCTGCATCGAGCGAAGCTCGCGCTGGGGAACGGCAACGAAGACCTGGCGGTCTCATGCCTGCGACGCGCCATCGAGCTGGATCCGACCTCGGTGGAGGCGCGCATCGCGCTCGGATTCGAGTTCCAATCGCAGGGATATCCGGAAGAAGCGGTCGTGCAGTTCGAGGTGGCGGCGCGCCTGCGCCCCCGCTACGCGGACGTCCAGTACAACCTCGGACTGCTCTATGAAGCGCAGGATCGTACCGACGATGCGCGGCGGTGTTTCGAGCTCGCTCTCGGGATCAATTCTCGCTATTTCCAGGCGCGCACCAGTCTGGCGCACCTTCTCCTTCATGCCGGCCATCATGCCGATGCGCTCGACATCCTCCGTCCGCTCGAGCGCCAGGGAATCCGCTCCGCCGATCTGTTCGTGCAGCGGGCCGAAGCTCACCTCGCGCTCTCGCAGTGCGAGGCGGCGATCAAAGAGCTGCAGCACGCGATCGAGCTCAATCCGAACTACCCGCGCAGCTACTACGTGTTGGGCCAGGCCTATCGCGATCAGGGACTGAAGCGTAAGGCGCAAGAAGCATGGAAGCAGCACCTCGAGAAGTCGCGCCGGTGGAAGGAAGAGCAGTCCGGCCTCGAGGGAGAGGAGTGGAAGCCATGAGCGAAGCGGCGCGCGACTGGAGCGCCTCGATTCCGGAACCGCCTCGGCCGATGCGGATCGAGTTCGCCACCTCGGAGCTGGAGGGAGGACCCTGTCGTGCCTGGGCCGATCCGTCGGTGGTGCTGGGCGCGATCGCTGTCAGTGATCCCTCCGACGGATTCACCAAGCTCGTCCAACCGCGACTGGAGGAGTTGGATGCTTTCGGCGAGGCGACCGGGGGAGAGCTTCCTCCGATCGTCACACAGCTCGTCGATCAGCTTCAAAGGATCCATACGCGGATGGTGCGCGAACATGCGGATGCGCCTGCCACCATCGCCTTGACCTGCGCCGCGGTGGAAGAAGATCGCGTCTTCTTCGTCAAGACCTGTCCTGCCTGGATCGGGTTGGTGCGCGGCACCCGCGCGCATGCGGTGGAGCGCCCCACCGAAGAGGATTTCTCGCATCCGGTCGGGCTGGGCGCTTCCGAGAGGTTGAGCCTGGAAGTGACCTCGCTTCCGGTGCAGCCGGGCGACATCGTGGTGTTGCTCTGCTCCGACATGCATGCCGCTCCGGACTTGCGTGCGGTTGCCAACGTTTTCAATCAGACCACCGACCTGCGGCGCGCCTGCGACGGACTCGTCAACCTGCTCGGGCTTCAGTCCGAGGGGGCGGGGGCGATCGCGTTCCGATTCGTCCCGGTGGGCGTCCGCGCAATTGCGGAGGTGGAGCCGATCATTCCGCTGCCGGGGCCCAGACCGGCGCTTTCCCGGGTCGACGATCCGTTCGCGGCGATGAGGACCGCGATGCCGCCGACAGGCTCGGGGCGGCCGGCACGTTCTGAGGCGGAAAGTTTTCTTGATTCGCTCGGGAGCGAGGGGGGTGCGACCTCCTCGGGAACGCCGAGCGCGACGCCCTGGAGAGGGGCGAGCGCCGGGTTCAATACCGCTCCTTCCTCTTGAGGAGCGAATGCCGGGTTCAATTCCGCTTCTCCCCCTGATAGAGGGGAGTGGAGCCAGGCGGGGAAGGGGATCTCGTCTCCGGAATCGCAGCATCCGCACGCGGGACCTTCCGCTTCTCACCCGCAGACGATGGACTCACATCCGGCACAGCAGCCGGTGGCGTCCACGTTCGACCCGCGTGTTGCACAGACCAGTCCCGGAGCGGGAGTGCCGCAGACGTTCGATCCGC
>CAMPIC010000344.1 GCA_946886185.1 uncultured bacterium | reverse complement strand
ATCCGCGATGTCCCACGCCTTCCGGCCGAACAGCTCTGCTGGCGCTGCGATCCTGCGAGCCTCGGCTTCGAGCGCGTCGACGAGCTGACTCCCGTGCCGGGAGTCATCGGCCAGGATCGCGCCATGAACGCGCTCCGTCTCGCGACGCGCATGCGCAACAAAGGCTACAACGTCTTCGTCACCGGAGCTCCGGGGACCGGACGCACCACCGTGGTGAAGCACGTACTCGAGACCACCGATTCGGGAAGGCCGGCTCCGCCCGACATCGTCCTCGTGAACAACTTCCGCGATCCCGACCGTCCTCGCTCGCTCAGGCTCCCCGCCGGCCGCGGCCACGCGCTCGCCGAGGACATCCGCGACTTCGTCGAGCAGCTCCGTCCCACCTTGCGCCGACTCTTCGAGAGCGAGCGTTACAAGTCGCGACGGGCAGAGGCCGCCGAATCTCTCCAAGACCAGGAAAAGGAGCTGGTGGAGGGATTCGAGGCGGAGGTGCGCAAGGCAGGCTTCGCGCTGGTACAGGTGCAGCTCGGGCCATACACCAAGCCGGAGGTTGTGCCTGTCATCGATGGAACTCCCGTGCCGCTCGAGAAGCTCACGGAAGACGGCGCCGTCTCGGAAGAAAAGATGGCTTCGTTTCGGGAGACCCATCGCGGCCTGACCAAGCGGCTCGAGGAAACGTTCCGCGCGGCTCGCGAAATCCAGCGCGCGCTGCGCAAACGGATCCACGAGCTGGACCGTGATTTCGCGACCCCTCTCCTCACCGATCTCCTGGAGGACATCAAAGCTGCTTATGGCGACCGCGCGCTCTCGGAGCATCTGGACGAGTTGCGCGACCGCATCCTCCTCGACTTGCGCCGGCTCCTGGAGGAGGAGTCGGAAGAGACGGAGGCCCACGACGGAGACGAGGACGAGAAGCTCCGCCCGTATCTCGTCAACGTGCTCGTCGACAACACCGGAGCGCAAGGTCCGCCCATCGTGGCCGAAACGTCCCCGACCTACCGCAACCTGTTCGGGACGATCGAAAAGATCGTCGATCGCGCCGGCAATGCGCGCAGCGACTTTCTGCACATCAAGGCGGGTTCGTTGCTGCGAGCCAACGGTGGGTTCCTCATCCTCCAGCTCACCGATGTGGTCAGCGAACCGGCCGTCTGGGCGGCTCTCAAGCGAACCTTGAAGAGCAGGCTCATCGACATCCAGAGCTCTGACCCGCTCTTCCTCTTCGGGGCGAGCGCGCTCAAGCCGGAGCCGATCGAGATCGACGTGCGCGCGATCGTGATCGGAAATACCCATGCCTATTACGTCCTGAGCGCCTACGATCCGGACTTCTACGGTATCTTCAAAGTGCGCGCCGACTTCGACTCCGTGATGCCGCGCAACCCCGAGAACATCGCCCGGTACGCGGTCTTCATCCGCAATCTGACTCTTTCGGAGAAACTGCGCGCCCTCGACAACACCGCGGTCGCGCGCGTGGTGGAGGAGGGCGCGCGCATGGCGGACCATGGCGGCAAGCTCAGCACGCTCTTCAGCGAGGTGGCCGATCTCGTGCGCGAGGCGAGCTATTGGGCCGGGGAAGAAGGCGCGACCACGGTGCGCGCGCCCCATGTCGAGCAGGCGGTGCGAGAGCGCCGGCATCGCGTCGCGCTTCCCGAAGAGAAGATCCAGGAATTGATCGTCGAAGGAACCTTGCGCGTCGAGACCTCCGGAACCGCGGTCGGACAGGTGAACGCGCTCACCGTCTACGACCTGGGTGATCATTCCTTCGGCAAGCCGGCGCGGATCACCGTGCAGACCGCGTTGGGGAGCGGCGGGATCGTGAGCCTGGAGAGAGAGGCGGACCTCTCCGGCCGCACCTTCAACAAGGCGGTCCTGATCCTGGACGGGCTGTTCCGGTCGCTCTTCGGCCAGGAACAGCCGATCTCGGTGCACGCGACGCTCTCCTTCGAGCAGTCGTATGGAGAAGTCGATGGGGACAGCGCCTCGGTCGCGGAAGTCTGCGCGCTCTTCTCATCGCTCGCGGAAGTGCCGCTGCGGCAGGATCTCGCGATGACCGGCTCGGTCGATCAGCTCGGGAACGTGCAACCGATCGGGGGAGTCAACGAGAAGATCGCCGGGTTCTACGATGTATGCCGGGAGCGCGGGCTCACCGGAACCCAGGGCGTGCTCGTGCCCCGTGGCAATGTGGCCGACCTGATGTTGAGCGCCGAGGTCGTGGAGTCGTGCCGGGCCGAACAGTTTCATGTCTATGCGATCGAGCGCATCGAAGAAGCGCTCGAGCTCTTGACGGGAACCCCCGTTGGAGAGCACACGCCGGAGCACGGTTATCCGGAGGGGACCCTCTACGGCCGAATCCAGGACAAACTGGACTTCTATTCGGAGCGGATGAAGGAACACGGCCGGGGAGACGGCGAGAGAGGCGGCGCCTCCGGCGCTTCGGAAGAAGGATCCGATCCGAACCCGGTTCCTCCCGGTCCGCGCGATGTTCCGGAAGGTTCGATCGGCGATGATCACCCCGACGAACCGCCCGAGCTCAGCTGAGCTCGCGCCTCGCGCGAGGATTCGCTGAGAGGACGTTCGATCCGTTACGGCGCGGCGTCGCTCCACGCGATCCCGCGCGCCGAGCAGAGCTCCGCCATGTCGGAGGGCAGCGACGCGCGAAACGTGATCGGCGCCCGATCGCGGGGGTGCATGACGGTCAGCTTCCACGCGTGGAGCGCCTGGCGGGGGAGGAGCAGGCGGGCCTCATCCTCCGGTGAGAGCGATTCTCCAGCCGCCAACTTCAAGAAGAACCTTTCGTCGAGTCCATACATCTTGTCTCCCACCACGGGGTAGCCCGCGTGCTGCAGATGCACCCGAATCTGGTGCATGCGACCCGTTCGGGGACGCGCTTCCAGCAGAGCGAGATCGGAGCCGCTCGCGAAACGGAGGAACTCGGTCTGCGCAGAGACGCCTTCCGGTGATGAGACCACTCCGACCGCCTTGCGGATGAGAGAGTCTCGCTTCGGTCCCAGGTGCGCGTCGATCGAGAATCGCTCCGGAGGCGAGCCGTGCACCAGCACGAGATAGGACTTGGCAGCCTTGCGATGCTCGAACTGTCCGGCCAAAAAGCGGGTCGCCGCCACCGTCTTGCCGAACACCACCACGCCCGAGGTCTCTCGATCCAGGCGGTGCACGACCCGCAGACCGGGGGCATCGAGCGTCTCGCCGCGCGCGAGGAGCAGCTGCGAGAGCAATGTGTTGCGGAAGTATTTGCCGGAAGGATGGAGCGGCAGATTGGCCGGCTTGTCGACCGCGATCATCCAATCGTCTTCGTGGAGCACCTGGACGTCGGCGGACACTTCCGGCTCGGGAATCGATTCTGGATGGTAGTCGATCCGCGCACCCGCTCGCAGGCGCTGCCCCGGACGCGCGCTGCGCCCGTCGAGAAGGATGCGACCCTCGCGAATGATCCGCGCCCATTGCGCCCGGCTGCGATAGGGAAACCGGATCGCGAGGTATCGGTCGAGGCGATCTTCTTCCGTTCCCTCGGGGATGCGGTGCGATCCGTGCCGGACCCATTGCTGTAGGTCGGGTCCCGACTCGGTCCGCTCAGACACGCCCCTCTCCTCTCGTGACACGACTCCGGAGACCGGGCTCGCCAGCAAAGTAGCCTCTCGTCGCCCGTCATTGTCAGTTTCCGATCCACGCAGGTTGCTCCATGCTCATTCACGATGTCCAATCGCCGCGAGGGAAAAGTCACGCTGGTCCGACCTGGCCGCGTGCTCGTCGATCTGGGGTCGGAGACCGTCTCCGCTTTCGTTCGCGGAGGGTTGAAGAGCGGCCCCCGGCAAGCGCGCCACGTCCTGGCGGTCGGCGATGACGTGATCCTCGACCTCGGCCGCGGCGACCCGGTCATTGACGAGATCTTGCCCCGGCGCAATCGCGTCTCGAGAGTCGCCCCAGGAGATCCCAAAGCTCCCGTCGAGCATGTGCTCGCCGCCAATTTGGACTGGCTCGTGGTGGTGGTGAGCCTGGAGCTTCCCCGCTTCAACCCGAAAGGCGCCGACCGTCTTCTCATACTCGCGGAGATCTCGAACGTGCCGCCGCTGATCGTCTTCAACAAGAGCGATCGAGCCGGTCCGGAGGATCCATCCGCGCTTTACCGATCGATCGGGTATCCGGTGCTGCGCACGAGCGCCTGGACCGGAGATGGCCTCGAGGCGGTCCGCCACGCGCTCACGGGAAAGGTTTCCCTGCTGGTCGGCCCGTCGGGTGTGGGCAAGAGCTCGCTCCTGAATGCCCTCAGTCCCGGCGCCGACCGCGTCGTTTCCGCGATCAGCAAGGCCACTGGAAAAGGCGTGCACGCCACCACGGCGGCGCACTGGTCCCCGACGAGGTCGTCCTTCGTGACGCCGACCG